>JAUVKF010000090.1 GCA_030596395.1 Chlorobiota bacterium
AGGTGATTTTCCTTTCATTTTTCTGCAAGGTTTTCAACTAAATTACCCAAAACCTTGCAATTTAGATCATATACTTTTCACCCTTTTTCAACCTGAAACTGTTGATAGTATTCGATTTTTGTACTTCTTAAGGATTGACTAGTTATTGCATTTCTATTTTTAAACCTCACTTCTCAGGAATACATTGCCAGTGCCAGAAAAGATAAAGACTGGGGGTTTATTGATGAGACCGGAAACTGGATCATCAACCCACAATTTGAACATGTTAAAAATTTTAACGAAGGGCTGGCCGCAATGCGGAAGAACGGAGAATGGGGTTTTGTAGATAAAAGCGGAAAATTTGCTGTCAACCCTCAATTCCATGATGCAAAAGATTTTCATGAAGGATTGGCTGCTGTACGAAAGGGAAAGGAATGGGGCTTTATTGATAAGAATGGAAAATGGGTTATCAATCCACAATTTGAAAAAGCTAAAGATTTTACTGCTGGTCTGGCTGCCATACAGGACCAGGGAAGCTGGGGTTTTATTGATAAAAACGGTAATTATACTATCACTCCGCAGTTCAGGAATGCAGAAAGCTTTAGCGAAGGTAAGGCTGCTGTACTCAAAGGAAAAGAATGGGGTTATATTGATAAAACGGGCAACTGGCTCATTAACCCTCAGTTTGAAATAGCCAAACCATTTACAAACAGGATTGCAATGGTCCGAAAAGGTGGTGAATGGGGCTTCGTTGATAAGGCCGGTAAATACGTGATCAATCCTCAATTTAGTGCTGCACTCGGATTCTCAGAAGGCCTTTGTGCTGTACGAAAAGGAAAAGATTGGGGCTTTATTGATACTGATGGAAATTATGTGATCACTCCGCAGTTTTATGATGCCCGTAGTTTTACTGCAGGACTTGCTGCAATTAGAAAAGGAAAAGAGTGGGGTTACATTGATAAAACCGGAAAGTTTATTGTGAACCCACAATTCTTAAATGCCAAAGATTTTAATAGTGGATTAGCAGCAGTATTGAAAGGAAAAGAATGGGGTTATATCGACAAAACCGGAAATTGGATTGTTAACCCACAATATGAGAAGGCCAGGGATTATAATTATGGCCGGGCTATGGTAAGAAAAGCTGGTGAATGGGGCTGGATTGATAAAACAGGTACGTATATTATTAATCCGCAATATCCGAATGCATTCGAGTTTGTAAAAAGCAGGTAGAATAATCAGGAAATATTTACGGTATTGTCGAGGCAACGATATAGTGTTGCATGCTTTTTATACCAATCGTAATTTAAAACGCCTCCCAGGAGCATCCGGGACAAATTTTAGATTTTATTTGTTATGACCTGGAGTAAACATATCAACTTTATGTATTTATATTCAATATAAATAGCTTGCCAAATAGTTAGCAAACAATACATTACCCCCCTTTTTTTATGCCATATAAATTATTTGGTTTAGTATTTGACAAAACACTTTTATTGTAGTACCTTTATATCAATCAAAGCAGATCGGGTATTGAATGCAATTTTAGATTAGCCATATTCTGCTTCGGTTGTCCTTATATACTGGCAAGCATTGAAGTACTTTTACGAAACGTAAATAAATGAACCCATGAAAAAACTAACTATCACTTTACTACTGCTCACTTTTTTTTCTTTTAAACTGGCAGAAATCCGCAGCATATACAATATCCCCATGCAGGCCGATGCAGTTACTGCTTCTGACCTTGACCTGGATGGTGACCTTGACATAGTGATAAAGCATAGTATTAACGCTCAAACTGAATGGGGCGGTATTTATATGATGCAAAATGATGGTTATGGTCATTTTGAGTATCTGAATTCAGCATTTGATACGGCAATTGCATGGACAATTTATTCTGATACAATAATCAGTAAAACATACCCTGATATCGTCTATCACTCCAATGACAGTATTGTGTTCTTGTCAAGAGATGGAGATGACTATTTCAGAATACAGAGTTATGTAGGAGGAGGTTCTAAGGTAAACGATTTCGACCTTGGCGATGTGGACGGCAACGGCCACCTGGATGTAGTGTTTATTTCCAATAATCATCATTACTGGGGATTAATATTCAACCAGGGAGATAGTAGTTTTACAGCGCCCGGGTACTATGATGTGGATTACCCCCCAACTGATATTGCCTGTGATGATTTGAATGATGACAACAGGGAAGATATAGTAATTACAGGGGCAAGCAGTGAAATATACTTCAGCAATGATACAGGCTTTGAAATGCAGCCATTACAACATAATGCAGGTCATGTAAGAATCACTGATCTAGACAATGACAATTACAAGGATATCATCACATTTTCGGATGCTTATTTCATGAGCTTTGTACACCTGTACGAAAATCTGGGCAACAATGTTTTTGATACGGTGAATGATTTTAATGTACCCGAAGGTTGTTCTGATTTTTTTGTAACAGATTTCAACAACGACAGCCTGCCCGATGCCCTTTTCCTGACCTACGACACTGATGGGAACAGTTTATTGCTTTACTTTAATCTGGGTGATTTCCAGTTTGGACATGAAAAAATCATTAAACTGGATAACTATGGAGAGTCCCGCCGGTTTATGCACTGTGCCGATATGGACGGCAACGGCTATGAAGATATCCTGATCACCCGCCAGGTGTTTGATACGGCTTATGCACCCAGTTACCTCGAAATACTCTTCAACGACGGCCATGGAAATTTCGTTGAAAATCCCTTAACAAGTGTTCAAACTTCAGACTTTAAACATCAGACTTCAAACTTGAACTGTTATCCAAATCCTTTTTCAGACAGGGTAAAAATCGAATATATACTGGTAAAAGAGCATAAGACAGAATTAAATATTTACAATATGCATGGTCAAAAGATAAAAACACTAGTCGATAAAACATTACAAAAAGGAAAATACAAAACCACATGGGACGGCACGGATAAAAACGGAAAGGAGGTTTCTTCCGGTGTTTACATCATCAGCCTGGTTGCCGGCAGGCAAAACCAATCGTGCAGGCTCGTGTATAATAAGTGGACAAAAAAAATCGATTATTAGCTCACCGGAAATATATTTCAGGGCATGTGTTCATTCTATCCCTTCAGAATGGTGCAAAAGGCAAAAATTTTAACTCTATAGTATTCATAAAATGAGATGCTTTTGTTGAATTCAATTTCAGAATATTTCATTTTTCAAATGGTATAAAAAGTTACGCCCGGTTAATTTAACCAGGCGCAACAATATATCTGAATGAGAAGAGTTTTTTTGTACTTATGGGAATTGAATTACCAGTAATTTAAGTCGGTGATCAGTATATGTTGAGAAAAATTATGTGGACTCTCGTACTTAACCAATTTTGATTTAATGCCTTTTTCCTCACACATAGGGCAGTTTCTCATTTTGGTTGGGAAAATGTAATCACATTCACCACAATAATAAAAATACATCTTTGAATGATTCTTTTTTGTAAACAGCATATACCCAATACCAACAAGTGGTGTGAGTAACAGGCTGATCAAAAATACCCTTAACCCCTGGTTCTGTCGTTCCAGACCAAACAGGGTCAATATAATCGTAAGGGTAACGTATAAGGTTGTTGCAATCAGTACCATTTCGTTTGTTTTTGAGTTCGCATTAACTTTTTAACTTTCCACGGTTTGTCGAAACAAATGTACTCGATCTCTTTTCAAGCAGTTAATAGATTTGTTTCAAATGCTAATACAAATGTTTCAAATTTACGATAAGTTGTGAATTATCAAAAAAAATTGTAATAATTTGAAACATATGTGTTAATTGAGGTTTGCAAAACCTCAAAGAAAGAGAGATAAGATTATCTATACATATCAACAATTTGAATTTTAACCCATGCTTAATTAGCAAGATAATGTTCTTGTTTGATTTCGTTCTTTCAATCTTATCTTTCGTACTTTTACAGCATTATTTCATATTGATTTAATAGTATTTATGTATCTTAAGAAGCTTACGCTCAATAACTTCAAAAATTATAATGAGGCCGGGTTACAATTCAGCCGGAAAATAAACTGTTTTGTTGGAAACAATGCCGCCGGTAAAACCAATATTCTCGATGCGCTTTATTACCTGTCGTTTTGCAAAAGTTATTTCAACGCGGTAGACACACAAAACATACTTCATCATATGGAGTTTTTTGCAATCCATGGTACTTATAGTAATCAATCAGAAACTGATGATAAAGTGAGTTGTGTGCAAAAGAAAGGACATAAAAAGTCATTTAAGCTCAACAAAAAGGAATACAATCGCCTTGCAGATCATATTGGTAAGTTTCCATTGGTCATGATTTCACCTTACGACCGTGACCTGATTAATGATGGGAGCGAACTTCGTAGAAAATATATTGACGGGGTAATCTCACAATTTGATAAACTTTATCTCGATCAGTTAATAAAATACAACAAAGTACTTTTGCAACGCAATACATTGCTCAAACAATTTGCCGATCAAAAGTATTTTGATGAAGCATCGCTGAATATCTGGGATAAAAAACTGGTTAGTTATGGTGCGGAGCTCTTTGAAAAACGCAAGCGATTTTTAATTGAGTTTAATCCTTTATTTGAAGAAAATTATCAGTTCCTTTCAGGTGGGAATGAACATGTTGAAATTGTTTATGAGTCGCAACTAAACCTGAAGCCCATGCAGGAATTGTTGAGTGAATCGGTTACCAGGGATAGCCTTGTACGGTACACCACATCCGGTATCCATAAAGATGACCTCGTGTTTATGATTAATGGTTACCCGGTAAAAAAGTTTGGTTCGCAGGGTCAGCAAAAGTCATTCGTTATTGCCATTAAATTGGCACAATTTGAATATACACGACGAAAAAAAAAATACAAACCCATTTTGCTTCTGGACGATATTTTTGACAAACTGGATGATAACCGTGTGCAACAGATCGTCAAGCTTGTAAGCGATGACAACTTTGGACAGGTTTTTATTACTGATACACAACGGATACGTATTGAAAACATTTTTAAAGATCATGATATTGATCACTCCATTTTTGAAGTGGTGAATGGTATTGTTCAACAAAGCAACTAAGTTAAGCTATGCAAAGCAACAACGACCATAACCTGAAAGAGCTGATCGAAAAGTTGATAAAATCTTATCGATGGACCGACAAGCTTGATGCCGTTGATGTAAGCGCCACCTGGGAAGAGGTTGTAGGAGGAATTTTTGCTAAACACACTACAAACCTGTTTGTAAAAAACCGGGTGCTTTATGTAAAACTCGATTCATCAGTACTCCGTAACGAACTCCATATGGTCCGAACCAAGATCAAGGATAGGATCAATAAAAAACTGGGAAAAACGGTGATTGATGAAATTGTCCTGAGGTAGGAGCAGAGGGCAGAGAGCAAAGCAACTTCAAACTCCAGACCTCAAACTTTAGACTTCAAACTCCAGACTCCAAACTTCAGACTCCAAACTCCAGACTCCAAACTCCAGACTCCAAACTCCAGACTCCAGACTCCAAACTCCCTACTTCACATTAAACTCAAGTAATTTCTTTCCATTGATGAACGCCTCAAAATGATCGTTAGTTGAAGTTGGCCCTACACCTTCAGGTGTGCCTGTAAAAATCAGGTCACCGGTTTTAAGGGTAATAAATTGTGAAATGTATGCAATGATCTGATCAAAGGTAAAAATCATATCGGCGCTTGTGCCATTTTGCCGGACCTCACCATTTACTTTCAGCATAAATTGAATATTCTTCAAATCAGGGAAATGGGTTTTCGGTAAAAACTTTCCCACTGGCGCCGACTGGTCGAATGCTTTAGCTATTTCCCAGGGAAGTCCTTTCGCCTTGCATTCGGCCTGTACATCCCTTGCCGTGAAATCAATACCAATGCCTATTTCATCAAAGTACTTATTTGCAAAGCGTTCTTCAATATGCCGTCCATTCCGGTTAATTTTTAAAACCAGTTCGGTTTCGTAATGCACATCTTTTGAAAACTCAGGGTAAAAGAAAGGATTGTTCTTCTGCAATAATGCTGTGTCGGGCTTCATAAAAAATACCGGTTTTTTTGGAACCGGATTGTTTAATTCTTTTGCATGCTCGATATAATTACGGCCGATACAGATTATTTTCATGGTGTGAAAGATAAAAGTGTAAAGTTAAAAGATAAAAGGCAATTTGACGGAAACTAATTTGTGGGAAACTGATTTGAGAATTCACAATTAATCATCATGTCTTTCAGGTTATAATAAGCAACAAACGTTCAGAAAGGTTCTCCTTCAGTTACCCTGTCCTTCAGGTCAGGGTATAGACTGCTACACCAGTTTGCTAACAAGCTTGCCTTACTTCATTTTCAGTTTAATGCTGGTTACCAACTTCTTGGTAAATAATGGAAAATCAGCATTCATGATCCATGCGTAGTATGACGGGTCTTTTGTAAAAATATCTTCAACGGTAGTGCCTTTGTATTTCCCGAAATTGAATACTTCTTTACCTTCTTTATTAAAAATGATCTGACCCATTAAATCTGCATTCCGGTTATGTACGGAGAATTCTGCCAATGCTTGCATATCATTTTTTACAGGTCTAGAAGTATTGCCATCACGGTCAGTATATTCTGTGTCTTCATATCTGTCAAGCTGTGCCTTCAATACCTCGTAAGTTGCCATTGTATCGGCTTCGGCAGAATGGGCATCGGTAAGTTCTTTGTTACAGAAGAACCGGTAAGCCGCTTTTAGCGTGCGCTGTTCCATTTTCATGAAGATGTTTTGAACGTCCACCAGGTTCCGGTTTTTTACATCAAAATCTACATCCGATCTTAAAAATTCTTCAACCAGTAGGGGAATGTCAAATTTCAAAGCATTATAACCTGCAAGGTCGCAATGCTCAAAATAATGGCTGATTTCTTTTGCAAGCATTTTAAATGTTGGCTTATCAATCAGATCGGCAGTTTTAAAACCATGTACTTTTGTGGCTTCGGGTGTAATGGGATAATCCGGATTTACAATCCAGGTTTTACTTTCAGATGTCCCGTTTTGGTTGGCTTTATAGATGCTGATTTCGATAATGCGATCTTTTGCAACGTTCAGTCCTGTTGTTTCAAGATCAAAGAAGGCGATGGGTCGTTTTAAGTTAAGTTCCATTGGTGTTTTTTTACATGTCTCAGTTTACCATGTTGATGTTTTCTGTTATGCTGAAATAATCCAATTTTCAGGTTATTAAGAAGTTACATCGAGGCTGTCCGAGGAATCGTTAAAATTAAACTATATTACTGTATTCGGATCAAAATTTTCAAGTAATTCTTTTACACGTTTGATATACATTCCGCCAAGCGCACCATCAACAACACGGTGGTCATAAGCCAGCGAAAGGATCATAATATGCCTGATACCTATCATATCGCCCTGTTCGGTTTCGATGACAACCGCTTGTTTTCGAATGGCTCCAACACCCAATATGGCTACCTGTGGTTGATTGATAATAGGAGTACCGGTTAAACTGTCGAACGACCCAAAATTGGTCATGGTGAAAGTAGCACCTGTTATATCATCCGGGTTAAGCTTATTGGCCCTGGCTCTTCCTGCAAGGTCATTTACCGACTTAACCATGCCTAACATGCTTTTTTCATCGGCTTGTTTAATAACCGGAACAATCAGGTTTCCATTGGGTAATGCCGCTGCCATTCCGATGTTTATTTCCTTTCGATAGATTATATTGTATCCGTCAACCGAGGCATTTACCTGCGGATAGTCTTTGAGGGCTTTTGCGGCAGCATCAATAAAAATGGGTGTAAAAGTTACTTTTTCGCCTTCCCTTTGCAAAATAGAATCTTTAACCTTATTGCGCCAGTTCACTACATTGGTTACATCTACATCAATAAATGAGGTTACATGTGGTGATACCTGCTTTGACATTACCATGTGGTCGGCAATCAGTTTTCTCATCCGATCCATTTCAACCACCTGGTCACCTGCCATTGTATTAACAGGAGGTAGTGCGATTTTTGGAGCTGTGGCTTTGCCGGAAGTTGTTGCTCCTTTACTTCTGTCTTTCAAAAAGTCCAGTATATCAGCTTTAGTTACACGTCCATCTTTACCACTTCCTTGCATGCTGTCCAATTCAGTTACGCTTATTTTCTCAGCTTTTGCAATACTTTTTACCAGTGGTGAATAGAATCGGTTACTTGATGAAAAATCATCTGCTTTTGCAGTTACTTGCGTTGATCGTGTTTCAGGTTTGGGTTTCTCAATAGGTTTATTGGTGACTTCTGACTTTTCTTCTTTTTTCGGTTCTGAAGGTTTATCGCTTATTGTTTTTTCTCCTTCTATTTCCACTATGGCAATTACTTTACCAACAGCAACTACATCTCCTTCATTGTAAAGGGTTTCAACTAATTTACCTTCCACAGGGCTGGGAATTTCAGAGTCAACTTTATCTGTGGCTATTTCAACAATGGAGTCATCCTCTTCTACCTGGTCGCCAGTTGCTTTCACCCAACGTGTGATGGTTGCTTCTATGATGCTTTCACCCAATTTGGGCATTATAATCTCAAATTTAGTCATTATGTCTCTTTTCAGTAATGATTAAATGCTTTTAGTTCAAGCAGTTTAAGGAAAAATTCAAATCCTTAACGGTGTGCAAAAATAGCCTTTTTTATTTACGTAGAATAAATACAAATAACATAAAAAACAGAAACCAAATTGGTTATAGATGGACGATACTCATTAGTGCAAATCACCAAATCATACCTAATGAATATCAAAATGCATCTTTCCGCGAGCGCAGAAGCTACTCAGCGGAGGCGCTAAAATTTGAATTATTTTTTGTCTGAATGATGAATAAAATCTTGGCATAGCAGCAGTATTGAAAGGAAAAGAATGGGGTTATATCGACAAAACCGGGAATTGGATCGTTAACCCGCAATATGAGAAGGCCAGGGATTATAACTATGGTCGGGCTATGGTAAGAAAAGCTGGTGAATGGGGCTGGATTGATAAAACAGGTACCTATATTATTAATCCGCAATATTCAAATGCGTTCGAGTTTGTAAAAAGCAGGTAGAATAATCAGGTTAAAACGCATCCCGGAAGCATCCGGGACAAATTTTAGATTTTATTTGTTATGACCTGGAGTAATTATACCAATTAAATATCAAAATGCGCTTTTAGAATTTGAATTATTTTTTATCTGAATGATGAATTAATCTTTGCATAGCAGTAGCTACGGAAATATTTCATGAAGAAATTCAGGTGAAAAAGAAACAAATTATATAGTGTGTTTTGGTGTTTTATTGGTATTATATCAGTTTTATGTATTTTTTTACGATATAAATTGTTTGCCAAATATTTATCAGACAATTCATTACCCCCCCCCTGTAAATTTTTACATCCGATAAAAGAATTTGACAAAGCCCCTTTTATATATTACCTTTATGCCAACAAAAGCAGATCGGGTGTTGAATGCCTTATTAGATTAACCGTTATCTGCTTCGATCTACATTATAAAAAAATGAAACTTAAACTTACAAACTTGCTGGCCTTGATCACAATTGCTCCTCTTGTTGTGTATGCACAATCACAGGTGCTTCAACTTAACGATACATGTTGGTTCCACAAAGGGCCATATTGCGCCCATGTGCAATCGTTGGCCATGGCGCCTTCAAACCCTGAAGTGCTTTACCTCGGAACCTATTCGGCAGGCATTTATAAGACCGAAAACGGGGGCGAAAACTGGACTTATTGTTCCACCGAAAACCTACCCTTTTATGAAGATACATTGTATTACTCACCCTCATTACCTTGTTGGTGGCTTGGTGATTTTTATCCTATTAATGCCCTTGCAGTTGACCCTCTGGACGAAAACCATGTGTGGGCTGGTACACTATTAATGGGTTTACTTGAGAGCACAAACGGAGGCGAAAGCTGGCAAATAGCCAACTCAACATTGCCCGATTCATTGACAGTGCGTATTATTAATATCAACCCACAAAACCCTGATGACATTTTATTGGGCACCAGTGCAAACTCTACACTTGATAATGGCGGGCTTTACAGGACTTTAAATGGAGGAACCACCTGGGATATTGTTGATAGCCTGCCACATGGTGAATCGTATGGAATTTCCAACATTGCGCGTGACCCTGTTGACAATGGCCACATTGTGGTTGGGATTGGTAGTGCAGGCGAACCGGGTTTCCCCTGGGGATTAATGGAAACTCACAACAATGGGAACACCTGGCAGGAAGTAACAGATGACTTTAGATTTTTAAATATAGGCATCAACCCTGACAACACCCAAAATATATGGGCAGTAGTTGTAACCGGGTATGGTGAATATTGGTTGATGGTTTCAAATGATGGTGGCCAAAACTGGGAGTTATTTGATGGGTTTGAAAATCCCTTCAAGGAGGTAACGAGCATGTATGCTGATGCCGATTTTAATCTGTTCATAGAAAGAAATAATTCTGATCAATCTTCTGCACTAAGTATATTAAAGAGCGAAGACCTTGGCGCATCCTGGTTTGAAGTTGACAAACTATCAAATAGACGAGAAGCCATTGAAGGGTTTTTTAGGACTTTATCGAATGGCTGCCAGGCAGAACCAACAAATACCAACAATGTTTATTTTGGCAATTATTATGGGGTTTATCACTCTCTGGACGGGGGCATCTCAAACGAATATCAAAATTTCGGCCTGGTTAATTCATATATCCGTGATTTGGAAGTACATCCCTTCAACAGCGACATTGTTTATGCTTCGGGCAAGCAGGGGTTGTGGAGAAGCACAGATGCCTGCCGCAGTTGGGAGATCTTACATGATGACCGCTCCGTACAGTTAACATTTAACCCGCTTTTCCCAGACACATTGTACTGTGCCATGTATTCTTCAGGTTATAATCTGATGAGAAGTTATGATGGGGGCAATACATTTGAAAATATCACCTCCGATATATATGGAACAATAAGCGATATTGCCATACATCCCGATTCCACCAATATTGTTTTTATTTATGGATGGTCAAATTTATATAAGTCAACAGATTATGGAGATACATGGGAGCTTTTATATAACAACCTCCCTTATGAACTTTATTCAAGCATACTATTTGACCCACAACATCCCGATACCATGTATTTTGGAGAAAACAGGAGCCTTGATGGGGGGATGACATGGGAAGAAAATGTGCTCGACAAAAGAATCGTAGCAGTTCACCCGGAAAACTCAAATATCCTCTTTGGTTCTAGCACCTCTGGTGATGATTTAGGCGATGATATACATGTTTCTTATGACTGGGGGCTTAGTTTTCAGTTATTGGACAAATATTTAGGAGGAGTCTTTCAGGGTCCAAATATCAGGAATTTCACCATTGCAAAAGACAATCCCGATTATATGTTTTATTGTACCTCGAACGATGGTATCCATTTCAGTTCTGATGCAGGGGCAAACTGGCAACAATTGGAAGGAGGTTATGATAACCGCACGCTTGATATCATCCCGCTGGTTGATGAAACTAAATTTTACATCGCAACGCATGGAGATGGTGTTTGGGTGTACGATCCAACCTATGTTTCAATAACCGACAACAACTTGCCACAGGATGTCAATGGCCAAATAAGCGTTGTACCAAACCCGTTTAGAAGCCATGTGACAATTTACTATGAAACCAGCAAACAAGGCCATGTGAACATATCAGTATATGATATGCAGGGAAAAATAATAAATAGCTTGATCAACGAACAAAAAACAAAAGGTGGGCATGAAACATT
>JAUVKF010000048.1 GCA_030596395.1 Chlorobiota bacterium
GAAACAATTAAACACATGATTTCTATTTCTCTTGCTGTGAGTTTGCTTATTTCATTATTGTTTTGCTTTCTAAACCTGTCCAATAATAACTCTTTAGCCTGTGATATTGTTTTAAAGTTGTCACCCGCATCTATTACAACACCAATAAGTTGTTCGGGCTTGCCATCAGTATTGCGTTTACATACAACATACAGGGCATGCACCCAAACCCAATCCCCTTCTTTGTGCTTTATCCTGTACACGCCTGACCAAGAGTTTATTTTGTTTTCCCGGAAAGCTGTAACCCTCTTTTTAACAATTGGTTTATCGTCAGGATGAAAGTAATTTTCTGCAAACTCCATGATATTCATAAATATCTCATCCTCACGATATCCAAACATATCATAATATCTGCCATTGCCCCAGATGTATTCCAGAGATTCAAGATCAACGATAAAAACGATTGCACCTAATTTTGAAATGACATCTTTTAAAAAGGACAATTCTTCACTCTTCGTTTTTTTGGTTTCCATCAGAATATATTTTCAAATGGTTACTTCAATTTTACCGTAGCAAGAGAGACATTGAGTAAAAAGCAGCTTGTTTATCCAGGCAAATAGTGGTTAAATTAGAATAGTTGAGGTATTAGAATTGTGCAATGTACAAAATGATTTGACTGAATGCAAGTTTTTCTCTGGATATTTTCTAGCAAATAATATTCCCCATTTGGGGAATTGACGGACTGCCTGAAACATATTAAATTTACCAATAATGAAATCTTAAAAAGGGAGGTGAAAAATGAAAAAGAAAAACTTACTGGCAAAACTGTTGATTACAGCCTGTATAATAGCGGTTTCCACAACTGGTATACTAGCTCAGGAAAAAGTTAGTGTTTTCGATGATCTTTCAGAATTTATGGAGAAATTTGAAGAAAAATGCCCCGATGTTGCAAAAAGTTTCTATGATTTACACGATACCATTGTAAATAAAGAAGGAGAGTTAAGTATCAAAGAGAAAGAGTTTGTTGCCATTGGCATTGCTGTGTCCACGAGATGCAAATACTGTATCTATTTTCACACAGCGCGTGCAATGCAAAATGGAGCAACTGAGGAAGAAATCATGGAAGCTGCTTCGATTGCCGTTTACATGGGTGGTGGTCCGGCATTTGTACATATCAAATATGTTATTGATGCACTTGAGGAGCTATCAGCAATGAAAGAGAGTAAGAATGTTGAGAAATAAATTCTGCCACTATCATTTAGGAATCAAAGGTCGGTGAAAAAATTGATAACGGTTAATATCAAGTCTCCTACATATTAATATTGGAATGTGCCAGCTTCAGAAAGTATGGTCAATTTCTTCGTAGAGGACGCTTCAATTCTGCCCACAATCCTGGCGTCAATATTAAAGTTTTTTGAGATGGAGATCAGAGATTCGACTATTTCTTCAGGAACGTAAAACTCCATGCGATGCCCCATGTTAAAGACTTTATACATTTCTTTCCAGTCTGTACCGGATTGCGATTGTATCATTTCAAAGAGGGGAGGGACAGGGAATAAATTGTCTTTGATGATGTGCAACTTCTCCACAAAATGCAGCACCTTTGTCTGTGCCCCACCACTGCAATGAATCATGCCGTGAATACTTTTCCGGTCGTGTTCTTTTAAAATAGCTTTAACAAGCGGTGCGTAAGTGCGCGTTGGGGACAGAACGAGTTTTCCAACATCCATTCCTTCCACAGGGCTGGGGTCGGTAAGCTGGAGATTTCCTGAATACACCAGTTCGCTGGGAACAGCGGGATCATAACTTTCCAGGTATTTTGTTGCCAGCGATTTTTCAAAAACATCATGGCGTGCCGAAGTAAGGCCATTGCTGCCCATGCCGCCGTTGTATTCGTTTTCATAGCTGGCCTGTCCGAAAGAAGAGAGCCCGACTATTACATCCCCGGCTTGTATATTATTTTCAATAACCTCATCGCGTTTTACTCTTGCCGTAACGGTGGAGTCAACAATAATTGTCCTGACCAGGTCGCCGACATCAGCTGTTTCGCCACCGGTTAAAAAGATGTTTACGCCCAAGTCCCTCATTTTTTGAAGGAATTCTTCTGTGCCATTAATTATTTCCGCAATTACTTCTCCCGGAATCAGGTTTTTATTCCGTCCAATGGTGGATGATAACAGAATATTATCGGTTACTCCAACACACAACAGATCATCAGTATTCATTACAATGGCATCCTGCGCAATACCTTTCCATACAGAAAGATCGCCAGTTTCTTTCCAATAAATATAGGCTAACGAAGATTTTGTTCCGGCACCATCTGCATGCATGATGTTGCAGTATTCAGGGTCATCACCCAGCATGTCAGGAATTACTTTGCAAAATGCATTGGGAAAAAGTCCTTTGTCGAGGTTTTTAATGGCGGCATGCACATCCTCTTTGGCTGCTGAAACACCGCGTTGGTTGTATCGGGAAGAATTACTCATAGATGTAATGATCTATCTGGCTATTAAAAATATAAAATATCGAATAATAAATAAGAAATGTAAAAATAAAAGTAAAACTTGTTACTTATTCCAACATTCACAGAAAAAGAAAACCTCAGGATTTTTTATCTCTGTTTTTCTTTGCTGTGTCTATGCTTTTCAAAAAAATAGCGATGAGTTCATTATTTTCCTGAATCTCTTTATCAATTGATTCGGCAGGCAATAGAGGTTTACGCCTGATAATTTTAAGGCATACTCTTGTTTCCCGTAATTCCTTTAAAATCACCTTCATTTTATGGATAAAATCACCTGGGGATTCAGCAGCCTGGGCTTCACCATAGTTAAGTGCAGTTGAAGTTCCACTACGAACCAGTTGTCCTGCCAGGTGTTTGCCTAATCTTGTTTCAGGTAAATTTTCCGCAATATTATCCATTAATAATGCAAAGTCAATTAACCTGTCTTCCAGATCAAATACTCTATTACTCATAACATTCGATATTTATTATTCCTTATTATTTATTTCTTATTTCTAAAATAGAAATTCAGGATATGAGACTTCCAGAATAAGTTGGTTTATGATTATTTCGGTAGTTGAATCAGGATTGGCTAATCAATCGTAAGTATCTTGGTTTTTGTATTGTATGAAAAACTGCCAAATTGTTTCATCAATCGCTCACCAAAAACGAGGTCGTATCTTAACTTATGGTTAACTTTTACTTTTACATCCCTTACTGATTTATTCGCGACATTAATCTCGGTAAAGTTGATCACAGCACGATCGGCAATTGTATTGTTCGCCAGGATCTCTTCCGGGTCACCTTCAAAATCATCTTTACTAATAGCACCCCATTTCAATAAATCCAGTGCTTTATCCAGTGAAATCATCGGATCAGAACCTCTGTCGTAGGCAAACTCTTCGTTATAACCGTTAATGATACAGGTGGTGATGTATATTCCTGTCTTAGGCTCTTCTTTAAAAATAATGGCATTGTCATCAGGATTGAGCAGGATATTTACATCGGCAATATCAAGATTGGTTGCCTGTGGAACATAATCTTTGCGGAGAACCCTGAATTCAGTTCTTCTGTTTAACTGGTGTGCGGCTTCTTTTTCATTTGTTGAATTCAGCGAATTGATTAATGCATCATCAAGTAATGTACCTTCGGTAAACAAGAAACCATCACGAATAATATCATTTTTAAGGGAACGGGGAACATGTTCACCATAACCTTTGGCCACAAGCCTTGTTGGTTCAATACCACGAATGATCAGGTAATCAACAACAGATTGCGCACGACGTTGTGAGAGGATATCGTTTCGTTCATCGGTATCCCTTGTGTCTGTGTGCGAAGCCAGCTCAATAACCAGGTTAGGATTATCACGCAAAGTTTGTATCAATCCTTGTAACGAATCCTGGTATTGGGGTTTGAGGTCCCATTTTGCAAGATCGTAAAGGATTTCAGGAAGAAGGATAGGTTCTTCAGGGATTGGTTCAATGATAAAATCCCTCTCAAAATCTTTACTGAACTCAACACCAACGGTAGTTACCGTCCCTTTTATATTAAAGTAGTTGGGCTTGGTAACAATAACCTCGAAAGTGGTGTTGGGCTCCATCTGGCTTTTTCCGAAAGAATAAAACCCGTTTTCGTTAGTAATTGTTGTTACTGAAATACCGCTGGATCCAACCAGTTTTACCGAGGCACTTTCAACAAACATTAATGTACGGTCATCTTTGACGGTACCTGATAATGTGAACTCCAGAGGAGGTTCAATAAAGTACCAGATATCTTCCAGTCCGCGTGTGCCTTTCCGGTTTGAGCTTAAATAGCCATATTCTTCTTCGGGGTGGAATACAATACCAAAATCATCCAGTGATGAATTCATTGGAAATTTGAGGTTTTGGGGTTCGCCCCAATTGCCGGAAGTGTCAATCATTGAAACAAAAATGTCAAGTCCGCCCATGCCGCCATGTCCGTCAGAAGCAAAAAATAAAGTAGTATCATTCCTCAGGAAAGGGAACATTTCATCTCCGGGTGTATTGATAACAGGCCCGAGATTCATCGGCCTTTTAAAGTCATCAGTTTTTGATTCGCGCATGGCTACCCAAATGTCTTTCCCACCCAGGCCACCTTTCCTGTCGGCAGAAAAATAGATAATAAGTTCACCTTCGCTTACCGTTGGCTGGCCTACTGTAGAAAGTGTGTCAACACCTTTTATGTCAACCATTGCGGGCTTCCCCCAATTCCTGCCTGAACGGCTGGATTTAAAAATTTGACAGCCTGATTCTTTGTTTGCAGCATTTGGACACCGGGTGAAATACAAAGCTTTGAATTTGCTGTTCATGGAGGCCGAACCTTCGTTTGCGTCTGTATTGATCGTTTCCGATTTGTCGAGTAAATCAGGTGCGCTCCATTCACCTTTCCTGTCGATTTTAGCGGTCCAGAGGTCGGTAAAATTCTGGTCGGTCCATTTATCGGTTTCCTTTCCGGTTGAACCTTCGCGAGCAGATGTGAATATTATTTCGTTGTAATTGTCGCTTGTAAATGTGGGGGCAAAATCAGATTCCCGCGAGTTAATTTTTTTAATATTGGTTACCTCATATTTCGAGGGATTTTCAATCCATTCGGGAATTAATTTGGTGGCTTCAGCGCCTTTCCTGCCACGCGGATCATCCGGTACCCGTTCAGCATACGCGTTATATTGTTCAACAGCTTCATCAAACTTTTCATTGATCTTCAGCATCTCGGCAAACCGAAGTAAAACCTCGGGGTTACGTTTGTCCCATCCATTGGCAACAAGTCGTTTATAAGAAGCTTCAGCTCTTTTGTAATTTCCTGTTAACCTGTAACAAACAGCGAGTTGTGCTGTAATCCTGTTCTTTTCTTCTTTGTTTTTCTTAACCTTGGTGTAAGCCTTTTTGTATTTATCAATCGCTTCCGAATATCGCTGTTTTCCAAAAGCTTCATCGGCACCTTTAGCTGGATTTTTTTGGCCCAAAACGAGCAAAGGCATCAGTGCCATCAAAAAAAGGATAATTACTTTTTGAAGCGGATTGTTCATCGCTGGTATTTTATTGCTTCTGTTTTGCTTCATTAAACGTAGTTAACGTGATTTTATTTAATGTCTTCCGTGTTTTCTTCAGTGCTCACTTCAAGGTCTTTTTCTACCTGGGATTTGTATTCAGCAAGTTTTTTATCTCTTTCCTGACGGTCGGCTTCACGATTAATTTCTGTCTTAATATCTTCTGAAGCACGCTTGATCTCATTAATAAATTTTCCTAGTCCCCTTGCCATTTCCGGTATTTTACTGGGGCCGAAAATAAGGAAGACAGCGATTATTATTAACAGAATTTCTCCCGAACCAAAATCAAAAAAAAGCAAGCTCAAAGCCTTATTTTTTAGTGAGAAGCAAAATTAACAAAAAATGTACCGCTAAGAATTATTGTCACAGTCAATGAAGGGACAGTATTAAAACAAAAAAGCCCTGAAAAATTCAGGGCTTTAAAATATTATTTTTTACTTGTTTTCTTTTTTCTTCGTGCTACAACACGTTCCTCTTTTTCCCTGACTTCCCTTTCCTGCTTATCGCCTCCAAGTAAGTCGTAAGCAATCGGGCTGGCAGTGAACAACGAAGAGTAAGTACCGACCATAATACCAATCAGCAAGGCAAAAACGAACCCGCGAATAACCTCTCCTCCAAGGAGGAAAATCACCAGCAATACTACCAGAGTAGTACCCGAAGTGTTAACTGTTCGAGCCAATGTGCTATTCAGTCCGGTATTAATATTATCCCTCATGCTGTGTTTCGGGAATAGACGTGTGTTTTCGCGAATACGGTCGAAAATAATCACAGTATCGTTGATTGAGTATCCTATAATTGTAAGAATAGCCGCAATGAAGGCCTGGTCAACCTCCATACTAAATGGTAAAATGCCATAAAATAATGAGAACATTCCCAATGTGATCAACGAGTCATGGAACAGTGCAATTACACCTGATACTCCAAATTGCCACTTTTTAAACCTGATGGCAATATAGATGAAGATAATGATCAATGCAAAACCAATGGCAAAATACGCCCGGTTTCGAATATCGTAGGCAATGGTTGGCCCGATTTTCTGTGAGCTAAGAATGCCAAGTAATTTGTTTTCACCTTCAGTATCGGACGAAAAAGCCTCGTATGCAATATCGGTTTTATAATTTTCTTTCAGACCGTTATAAAGTTTAGTCTGAATGAGTGAATCTACTTTTGGATCATCATCTTCTATTTTGTATTTGGTAGTAACTTTAATCTGACTGCTTGGGCCGAAAGTCTTAACCTCCGGTGACATATTATCAAACTCAGCAGTAAGTGCCGCCCTTATGTTTTCAGTATTAACGTCCTGGTCGAAACGGACAACAAAGGTACGTCCACCGGTGAAATCTATACCAAAATTCAGGCCTTTAGTAAACAGCGATCCCAGGCTGATGATGATCAGGATGCCCGAGAAAATATATGCTTTCTTACGCATGCCGATGAATTTGAACTTTGCATTGGCAAGAACATTAGCGGTGAATTTGTTAGAGAAATTCACTTTTAGATTCTTGTTCAGCATCCAGGTAAAGACTAACCTTGAAATGAAGATTGCAGTAAATAATGATGACAGCAAACCTATGATCAGGGTTGTTGCAAAACCTTGTACCGGACCTGTCCCGAAAATATACAGAACTATCCCAGTCAGCAGGGTTGTAACATTACCGTCAATAATCGCTGAATAGGCATTATTATAACCATCGGTAATGGCAAGTCGCAAGCCTTTTCCGGATCTGATTTCCTCTTTAATACGTTCAAAAATAATTACGTTGGCATCCACCGCCATACCCAGTGTAAGTACGATACCTGCCATACCCGGCAAGGTAAGTACTGCCCCAAGCGATGCGAGCACACCAAACAGGAAAAATATGTTGGTGAGCAAAGCAATATTAGCAACCAAACCTGCACGGTTGTAATATACAATCATATAGGCCAGTACAAGTATAAAGGCAAGGATGAATGAATTCATACCGGCTTTTACAGCTTCGCGCCCCAATGAAGGACCAACAACTGCTTCTTCAACAATTCTTGCAGCAGCCGGTAATTTACCGGCCTTAAGAATGTTGGCAAGGTCTTGCGCTTCTTCAACGGTCATGCCGCCACCGGAAATTGTTGATCGCCCGTTCGGGATCTCATCATTTACATTTGGATAGGAATAAACATAACCATCCAGTACGATAGCGATTTGGCGGCCAATATTTTCACCTGTTAATCTCTTCCAGATTTTAGCACCCTGCGAATTCATCTGGAGGTCAGCTGTTACACGGCCATTTTGGTCATAATCCTGTCGTGCATCAACAATCATTTCGCCACCCATTGCTGCACTTCCATCACGAGCACTTGCTTTTAATGCGACCAGGTCGAGTATGTCGGGCCTTGTGGGATCAGGTTTTACGGTCCATGCCAGGATCATATCCCTTGGGAAAATGTCTTTAACTTTTTTCAGCATGTTATTGATCCGGGCGGTATCTTTAATGGCAGCAAAACCAACGCGGGCAACCTGTCCGGGATACATCTGACCGGCTTCCTGAACATAGGAAGGCATCAGGTACGCATATAAAGGGTATCTTTTTGCATATTCTTCAAACGAGAGGTCTTCATCGGAAACAGCGCTGGTATCACTCTCAATCTGGTCGATTAAAGAGGTTGCAGTCGTATCTTCAGTTCCGGATAATAATTCATCCAAACCTGAATCTTCAGGCTCGGCCTGGGGTAATTCAACAGTTTCTTCAGTTTCACCTTCAAGTGCTTCACCGTCTTCTATTGCTTCATCACGAGCTACTTCAGTTTTTAATTTAGCGTTCGCTTCATCGAAAAACTGATAGAGCTCTGAAAAATTATACGTTTCCCAGAATTCAAGTTTGGCTGTACCCTGCAATAGTTTTCTAACACGATCGGGATCCTTGATACCCGGAAGCTCAATAAGGATACGGCCGCTTGTAGCCAGTTTCTGAATATTCGGTTGAGCCACACCAAAACGGTCGATACGTGTCCTAAGAATTTCAAAGGAACGATCAATGGCTCCATCGGCTTCTTTACGGATTATGTCAAGAACCTCTTCGTTTGTAGAATTGGTTGTGATTCCTTTATCCTTGAATTCATACAAGAAAATGGATGCAAGCCTTGCATCAGGATCAACTTCCTGGAAAGATTCACCGAAAAGGGTAACAAAATCTTTACCACTACTTTTTTGTTTTTCCCTGGCCAATTGCATTGACTCAACAAATACAGGGTCTTCACTTTTCCCGGAAAGGGCATTGATGATGTCATATACAGATACCTCAAGAACAACGTTCATTCCACCTTTCAGGTCGAGGCCGAGGTTGATCTCCCTTTCTTTACATTCTTTGTATGTATAATCGTCAATTCCAATATTATAAATTACCGTGTTGGCGATGCTGTCGAGAAAGTAACTTTCTCTTGCCCTGGAGATAGAATCCAATAGATATCCCCTCAGTACTTCATCACCCATCGATAGTTCATCGGCCTGTTGTTGTGCTGCTTCGTTTACTGCGTAATGTTTGGCTTTGCTTTCCATTCGGCTTGTAGCAATCGTAAAACTAAGCTGGTACAAACAAACTAAGGCAAAGGCTACCGCAAAAAACGTAATCGCTCCTCTGTTTTGCATTTGGTCTTAAATATAGTGAGATTGATTAAACTTTATCCTTCAGTTTTATAATGTATCTTTTTTGCCAACTCATCGTTATTTTCTCAATCCGTAGCTTTGGCTATGCATCTCAAAAACACCTCGATCTGACAAAATATCTCTCATTATAAATTCTAAAAATAAAAATTAAACAATCTCAGGGTTTTACTTCAAAATTTTGAGGGTGCAAAGGTAGAATTTTATTTGAATTATGATTCTCCTTTTTTATAAAAATCCAATGTATAACTAATTGGTTTGAGAAAATGGAAAATGTGTTGCAAAAACCTGCAAATCAGCGTTGCCGCAACCACTTCCAGATCACAGCATAATTTACTTTTTGACCATACATTAAAATACCGGTTCGATAGATCTTTCCGGCAAGCCAGGTAGTAAAAATAAAACCAAGTATTAATAAGACTCCTGATGCGATAATCTGCTCAACAGGCACTCCAAATGGTATACGCATCATCATGGTAATGGGTGAGGTGAACGGGATCATGGAAAGCCAGATGGCCAGGCTGCTGTCGGGTTGATTTACAATAACGCCGGACATCATTACAGCAAAAATAAGTGGGATTGAGACCGGTAACATAAACTGCTGGCTGTCGGCATCCTGATCAACAGCACCACCAATGGCCGCAAACAACGAAGCATACAACAAATAACCTCCTAAAAAGTAAAAGATAAAACTCAACACCATCGCTCCAAGATTGAGGCTGCCGATGATATCAAAAACCATGTTTAATTGTTCGGGATCAATAGACTGTCCGGCTCCAACAGCCTGGCCCTGTTGACCTAACATGTCCATGCTTGAAGGCTCAATCCCAACAATTCCTTGGAATACAATTAGGATAAAGCCCGTCAGGAAGATCCACAATAAAAATTGGGTGAGGCCAACCAAGGCAATGCCAACAATTTTACCCATCATCAATTGGAAAGGTTTAACTGATGAAATGATCACCTCCACGATACGGTTTTGTTTTTCTTCCATTACGCCTTTAAGTACCTGAGCACCAAACATGAAAATGAAAAAGTAGATCATGATTCCTGCGAATATGGCGATTCCAACTTCAACTTCAGTGTAGCTTTCTTTTTCAGCACCATCATCTTCAACGCGGATGGTCGACAGGTTAATATCAGCCTTGGCTGATTTGATTATCTCAGGATCGATTCCCTGTGCTTTAAGTTTCTCATCTTCTATTACCTTCTTCATCACCGATTTTACATAGGAGGTAACATTCAATCCCGGCTGTTTGGTGGAGAACAATTGTGCGTTTACAGGTAAGCTTAATTGTGTTATTGGAATATAAAGTAACAGGTCTCCTTCTCCGTATAGTGCAGTTTCTTTTTCTGTGTTCAGACCTTCATAAACGTGATAAAATTTAATCTTTTCCTGGTCATTAAATCGTTCGAAAAATAATCCGGTTTCGTCCAGTACTGCTATTTTCTTTTCGCTCGATTCACTCAACTCTGATAACATAGCCGGGAGAATGATCATAGCAGCAATAAGCAAAGGTCCGAGAATCGTCATGATAATGAATGACTTTTTCTTGACCCGTGTGAGGTACTCTCGTTGTATTATGAGGAGGATTTTATTCATCGGCTAGTATCATTTACCTGTTGAATAAAAATATCATTAATTGAAGGAAGAACTTCCTGAAACGAAACCACTTCAACTTGCTGTAATATATGCTTCAGCAACTCATTTGAGGTAGTATTTTGTAAAATTCTAATCTTGGAAAAAAGTTCTCCATTTTTTTGGAAGGATTCAATAACCTGGAATTGATCTTCATCCAGTAACAAATCTTTGAGACCATGATATCCCACCTCAAAAATATTGGATTTAAAGCGATTTTTTATTTCATGAATTTCACCGGTCAGGATCAATTTGCTATTGTTTATCAAGGCGATATGATCACAAAGTTCTTCGACAGAGGCCATGTTGTGGGTTGAAAAAATGATAGTGGCTCCTTCGTTTCTTAGATTGAGGATTTCGTCTTTAAGTATGTTTACATTAATGGGGTCGAAACCGCTAAAAGGTTCATCGAAGATCAATAATTGTGGCTGATGGAGTATTGTAACAATAAACTGTACTTTTTGTGCCATCCCTTTCGACAGTTCTTCAACTTTTTTATTCCACCACGACCCGATCTCGAATTTATCAAACCAAATTTTCAGGTTTTTTAATGCATCGGACCTGGACATCCCCTTTAACTGGGCCAGATAAACTGCCTGTTCACCAACCTTCATCTTTTTGTAAAGGCCTCTTTCTTCAGGCAAATAACCAATCTGACGAATATCATCGGGTTTAATAGGTTTACCTTTTAAAAGGACCTGCCCATGATCCATCGAAGTAATCATGTTAATGATGCGGATCAGAGTGGTTTTGCCCGCCCCATTGGGTCCAAGTAAACCAAAAATACTTTGTTCATCTACTTCAACTGAAACTTTGTTGAGTGCTGTATGGTTCGAAAACCTTTTAGTGACTTCTATGGTTTGTAGTGCCTGCATCAGACGTTAAGAGAAAAATTCACGCATCCGGTCGAAATAGCTTTTATCTTTTGACGACGGACTGGGTTTGAAATTGGGAGAGTTTTTTAGTTTTTCGAGGATAGCCTTTTCCTCTTTGCTTAAATCTTTCGGAGTCCAAACATTCACATTAACAAGAATATCTCCTCTTCCATAGCCATTTACATCAGGTAAGCCTTTGCCTTTAAGTCGCAACACTCTGCCTCCCTGCGTGCCTGGTGTAATTTTAATCCGGGCTTTTCCATCCACCGTCGGAACATCGTTGCTGCTACCCAATGCTGCATCGGCAAAATTTACATAAAGGTCATAAAGCAGGTTGTTACCATCACGGATCAAATCAGGATGACTTTCTTCTTCGATAACAACGAGCAAATCTCCGGGTATACCACCTCGTGCTGCTGCATTACCTTTTCCACTGATCGCAAGTTGCATACCTTCGGCTACACCTGCAGGAATTTTAAATGTAACTACTTCTTCTCCTTTTACGATACCATTTCCATGACAAACATTGCACTTGTTTGTAATTACCTCACCATCTCCGCCACACTGCGGACATGTTGAAGATGTTTGCATTTGTCCGAGAAATGTATTTGTAACCTGTGTAACCTGGCCTCGGCCATGACATGTGGGACAGGTAGATTTTGAGTTGCCACGTTCGGCTCCCGACCCATGACAAGAGTCGCAACCCACATATTTATTTAGTTTGATCTTTTTCTCGACACCAGTGGCAATTTCTTTCAGGTTTAATTTAACTTTTACCCTGAGGTTTGAACCACGATTAACCCTACGTCTTCCCCCTGAGGAGCGTCCACCAAATGCATCACCAAATCCTCCGAAGCCCCCAAAATGCCCACCAAAAATATCACCAAAGGCAGAAAATATGTCGTCAATATTGCTGAAATGGCTGGCGCCACCACCTGCTGCTCCACCTACACCGGCATGACCAAACTGATCATAACGGCTTCGCTTGTTTTGGTCGCTCAATACCTCGTAGGCTTCAGCAGCTTCTTTAAACTTATCTTCAGCTGCTTTATCATCAGGGTTTTTGTCGGGATGGTACTTTAATGCCATTTTCCGATAAGCTTTTTTTAACTCATCGTTGGTAGCGTTTTTCGACACGCCCAAAACATCGTAATAATCACGCTTGCTCATATGCTATTTTTATCCCGATTTTATTGTCCGACAACTACTTTTGCATGCCTGATAATGGTTCCGTTAAGCAGGTATCCTTTTTGAACTACATCAACTACTTTTCCTTTCAAATCTTCAGAAGGTGCCGGAATTTGCGTAATGGCATCATGCCAGTCGGTATCAAAATCCTTTCCCTGCGAATCCATTGGTTCGAGGCCTTTTTGGCTGAGAAAATTAAAAAGTTTACTCCTGATCAATTCAACCCCATGGATTGTTTCTTCATTCACCTTTTGTTCTTCAAATGCTTGTAGCCCCCTGTCAAAATCATCCAACACAGGAAGCAATCCTTCAATTACATTCTTTGAAGCTGTTTTAATTAATTCGATTTTTTCCACATTTGTTCTTTTGCGGTAATTATCGAAATCAGAAAATAACCTAAGGAATTTATCATTCAGTTCAGCATTCTGGATCTTTAGCTCATTAATTTCATCGTCTTTAGTTTTCTTCTTTGCTTTTTTAGTTTTTGGCGCTTCTTTATCTGCTGACTGTTTTTCTTCCTTTCCAGCATCCTGGTTTAATGCCTCTTCCTGCTTTAAGTCTTCAGATATTTTATCTTTTTTCTTTGTCATTTCTAATTTCAGTTAAAGCTTAATTCAGGTTACAAATTGTTTGCCAAGCATTGAAAACGGTCAAATTGGCAGAATAAACATGGGTAATATTATAAGGTTGATCTTACTTTCTAGAATAAGTCATTTAACAACTCTATTAATGGATCGAATTGCTTTAAGATTTCATGTGTAAAAACAATTTGATGAACATTCCACTGTTATTAACAAATATGAAGATCATACTGGATATCATAAGAAAAATGGCAATTTTACATTTCATGCGATGTAAAAATACATGCCTGCTGTAACTCCATTCGGACATCAATAGTAAAAACGGATTAAAACATTGTAAAACCGGGTATTGTTAACAGAGTACAGAGTAATTATGAACGAGCAAAAACCAACTGTAGCGGAAGTATTATTAAAAGAACTTTTTAAATTGGGAGTTGAATATGTTTTTTTAGTTCCCGGGGCTCAAATTGTACCTTTATTGGTTTGTTTGTTTAACGAGAATAAAAAAGACATCCCTGTGCCGATCATAGCAAGTCATGAACTTGCAGCAGGTTTCATGGCATTAGGGTATGCACGTGCTTCCGGAAAGATTGGAGTAGCCCTGTCAATTGGTGGACCCGGTGCATCCTATATGATTGGAGCTGGTGTAACAGCAAAAGCCGATGATGTGCCCATTTTGTTTATAACCGGGAATATTCCACCAGAATATTTTGATCGCGGGGAATTTCAAGATGCCAGTAATACTGGAACAAATGATTCTGAAATTTTTCAGAAAGCTATTGGCACAAGCCTGATCTGTAAAAAATCTGAAGACTTCGGTAATGTAATGCCCATGGTCAGGAAATGCTATTATGACAGGAAACCTTTACATGTTCAAATTCCGATTAATGTTCAAAGAGCAACCTATGAAGCGGAGATCAATGGTATAAATAGTTATGCATATCCTGTCTTTCCAACTTTTGATTATTCTGATACAGAAAAGACAGTCTTATTAATTGGTCACCTTGCGCTGAATAGAATAGATCATCTGAAACTCAGAGACTTTGTAAAGAGAAATAATTTTGGCGTTGTAACTGATATGAAAACAAGAGGTATTGTACCTGAAACAGATAAAGAGTCTTTGGGATATCTTGGTTTTAACAGCGACCTTCGTGCACTGGAAGTGTTTAATAATCAGTCATTATTGGCAACAAATAGTGTGGTGTCGGTGGGTGCTAAGAAAAACTTGTTTCATCGATATATTGACGAACAATCAGTTAATATTATGTATGCTGAACCGGATGCTTTTGATAAATGGATAAGTACTTTTACCTCAGAACAAAGCTTGATAATTGAACGGGGAAGATGGCTAAATGAACTGAATAAGATCACTCCTCCACAATCCGTTCCTTTAACTACTAACCATAAAGTATCATATTCTGATCTGCTGGAAACTATTAATAAAGTGATGCCTGACAATACAGTTGTTTGTCTTGATGCGGGTCAGATTCGACGGGCGGGCAGCATTTTTCTGAAATGCAAATCACCACGGTCACTAATTCAGTCGGACACGCTGTCTCCTATGGGGTCAGGTATTTGCGCCTCAATCGGTGCACAAATTGCTTCTTCCAATAAGCATATCCTGTCTTTATTCGGGGATGGATCAATGCGAATGCATGGGATGGAACTTGCAACAGCAGTCAGATATAATCTGCCAATCATCTTTGTCTTGTGTGATAATAAGTCATATGCAAGTGTTAAGGCACAAGATGAAGTAAGAAACTTACCAGAGACCAATTGGGGTTCCTATGCTGATTTGATTGGGATAAAATCTTATTTTATTGATGATAAGAAAACATTTATGAGAAAGTTAGAAGAGGCATTTACACTGGACGAACCCGTTCTCTTGTGGACAATGGTTCCTGGTTTACTTGATGATGAATTGGAAAAAGCGCAAACGCTGGAGTATAAAAACTGGCTTTCAAGCGTTTAATTTACTTTCAGTTAAATCGATAAAATGAAAAAAAAATTACTTATAACCAGTATTGGAAGCCTTGTTGGCCAGAACATATTAGACTCTTTACAAAATCGACGGAATAATCTGCGAATCATCGGTACAAATAGTATGGCTGAAGTAGCAAATAATTTTCGTTGCGACAGCTCTTATCTGGTTACTCAGGCGGAAAATGTTGACAAATATATTGAGCAACTTCGTAAAATTGTTGAAAAGGAGCAACCCGATTTGGTTATTCCGGGGCGTGACGATGATGTGGTTATTTTAGCTCAGCTAAGCAAGAAAATGCCAGAGTTTCAGGATCAATTCCTGGTAGGCTCTGAACATTTTGCCCGGGTTCTGGATGACAAGGTTAAAAGTTATCAGTTTGCGCTTCGATACCGCATACCTTTTGCTCCAACAATAGAAAGTGGAATACCTGATGCAGAGAACAGTGTCCGGAAACTCGTTGCTGAATATGGCTATCCGCTAATAGCAAAGCCCAGTAAAGGAAATGGATCGCGGGGAATGTGGATCGTTGTCAGGGAAAGCCAACTTGAAAAAATCATTAAAGAACCTGGATTTGCCATTCAACCACTTTTCGGCCAGCCAAAAGACCTTGAGATTGATTTGAGTTTCGGACTACCATTTTTTTGGGAAATTCCGGAAACAAGGCTTTTTGCCGCCCAGGTAATTATCAATAAGAAGAGCGAAATTATCTCAATATTCGGTTTTATTTCAAAGATGGTCGGTGGGAAATGTGAACGTATGGATAAATGTGATGACCCAAAATTAATTGAAGTTGTCAGGAGGTTTGCGGAAGCTGCTGTAAAAGAAGGATGGCGTGGCCCCTTCAATATTCAATTGAAAAAAGACCCAACGCATGGATTCCAGGTTATAGAAATGAATGGCCGATTTTCGGGAGGAACTTCTGCACGCTATCATTTAGGTTTTGATGAAGTTGGCAGGACATTGGAAGACTGGATTGGAAAAGGGGTTATTCCTGAACGGCCCTTACCACAAGGTATTAATGTGGTAACTAAGATCCTATCCGATTTTGAAATTAAACAATCAAATGTAGATGCTTTAAACAATGAGAAAAGCTGGACTTCATTAAAATAATGGAGACTGTTTCTGATATTGCCTCAAATAAGCAGTTAACAGTGAATGCAACGCTATGTTGAGGGGAGTGTTTTTCCAGTATGGGTAAGCCCGCTTTAGCTTGCTGGTATCAGTGATAATTGCAGGTTTTCCGTTAAAGTCCTTGCTTGAAACGGAACAAGAAATCCCGATGTTGTGCACAGATTCCACAAGAGTATTCAACATATTTTTTACCGTTACTATTTCACCGCCAACATTAAAAATTTCACGTGGTTTCCATTCACTGGCGCAGGATCGAAGAATAACATGGATCAGGTCCAAAATGTATAAAGTATCTATCCGTTGATCACTACTCAGAATTGTAATTTCTCCTTTTTGAATGGCATTGTCAACAACAACATTCAGGAATGAATTCCCAAATCTACTACCTGCAGATGGCCCGAAGATACCACATGGACGAAGGATTAACCATTCAAAATCACTGTTTTGTAAAATAAGTTCCGATTCTACTTTTTGAAGGCCGTAATTCGAAACCGGTGCTAATTCAGCTTCTTCACTAACCAATGGCGAATCATGAAATTTGCCGTAAACCGCAGTTGAAGACAAAAAAATAATTTTTGTCCGGCTGTTCTTCAATCCCGACAACAATGCTTTCATCCCATCAATATTTACCTTTCGCATTTGTTCAGGATCATTCTCTCCGATACGCGGTTTATGCTCAGTACCCCCGCCAGAAGTTGCCATATGGATAACAATATTTGCATCAATGCTTTTTATTGGAATATTTGGTAAACGATAAGGTGAAATCTCAATAGTATGGCCCACTGCAATAAGATAATTTACAAGTAATGCGCCTACATATCCATTGGCACCGATAACATGAATTTTAGACATAAAAATGACTTTTTTGTTAGGTGTAACAAACTCAATCCGAATGATGAATCATCATTAATTAAATGCAAATATCGTAAAACGGTATGGATTGATTTTCAATTGTAAATAATATTATAAATGGTTTTAGCCTGCATTTAAACTGAAAATCCCTATTTTTAGCCAAAGAAAATTCAGGTTTTAATCTTAATGATTTGATAGAAAGTTTTTTAGTTACTACGGCAGCAATTCTAATTACCTGGGCTATTATAATTGTCGGGCTTACCGGTACAGGTCTTCTTGTCAAACGTATTTATGGTTTAAAACAGATCAGCAGCGCCAATTTTGTTGTCTCTTTTTGGGTTGGGTTTGCTGTTATATTGTGTATTGGGCAGATATGGAATATATTTCTGCCTGCTGATGGCCGTATTTGGCTGATTATCTTTTTTTTGGCAATAGGGGGAATTGTGTGGGAAAGGCAGCAGATTTGGCTTTGGTTAGTGAAAATATCAAGGCACTGGAAAACGATCGCTTTTTTTGGAATTTTAGTTTTTGGATTGTCAATAGAGATTGCATTTCTGGCCGCTCATTCCACGCCAGTTCACGACACGGGGTCGTATCATCTGCCGGTAACACTTTGGATTCATACTTTCCCTGTGGTTCCTGGACTTTCAAATCTTCATTCCCGGATGGGTTTTAACTCATCACTTTTTGTTTATGCAGCCTCTTTGTCGGAGGGTATCTGGGCAAACCGTCCCCACCATGTGTTGATGGGACCCTTGATTGTTATGGTTTATTTACCTGCATTAATAGGAATAAAAAGGATATTTTCCCTGTCCAATAAATTTCGATTAGCTGACTTTTTGGCTGCCACGTTTATCGCTCCGGCATACTACATATATCACTGGTGGAATTATGCTGCATCCCTCAGCCCCAATGGTGTCATTTTTTTATTGATACTTATTGGTTCATGGTTGACTCTTATTGGTATTACCAGAAAAAAGAATTCGTTAAAATCTTCAGGATACTATTTATTCAGTGCTGCTGTGATATTTGTTGCAGCTATAACAATAAAGTTGACCATTGCACCCTTTGCCCTGGTCATATGGCTAATTATAGCATGGTGGTCATTAAAAGGCAATCGCGTCACTTCAAAATCAATACGTTTTAAATCCATAGAGTGGATTGTGGTTTGGGCTTTCTTGCTGATTGGTCCCTGGTTGGCGCGTGGAGTTATTTTATCAGGTTACCCGTTTTATCCTATGACAATTGGTGGGACGAATGTTAACTGGTGTGTGCCTGAAATACAGGCTGAACTTGATGCTGCCTGGACTTGTTCCTATTCCCGGGCATGCTATGATGAACCCCCTGTGGGTTTTGAATGGGTTGTTCCCTGGGTTAAAGGACAATTTAGGAGTATAGGTAAATCGCAAGGTCTGATGCTACCAATATTACTTTTAATTGCGGCCGGAGTTATCATTATATTGTTTTTAATATTTAAAGGCAGAACTGCTTTTCTTCGCATCGAGATGCCTGTCGTTTGGATGTCTGGTTTGGCCATTTTTGGGCTTGTTGTATGGTTTCTAACAGCTCCGGATATAAGATTCGGAATGGGCCTTTTTTGGCTTCTTGCCTGCCTTTTAACTAGTGTGGTATTAGTGTTAATAAAACAATGCCGTTGTCATCTGGTGAAACGAATAACTTTAGGAATTATAATAGTAATAGTGGCTTTTGCATTGATCAGGAAAGTTTCGGGATTACTCACCAAACTTCCCGATTCAAAATATACTACCTGGTCAACTAATAGGGATAATGATCTTGTGGATTTAATTAATGAAGGACTTTCCCCCTTACCCTCTGTTAAAATGTGGAAGTACACCACTTTCTCCGGTCTTCAACTTAATGTTCCGGTTGAAGGAAACCAAATATGGGATGCTCCTTTTTTGAGTTCGCCCCACCCATCACCGGGTCTTATGCTTAGAAACCCAAAAGACATCTCATCTGGCTTTAAATCGGAAGGAGAATGGAGACCCTATGGTTACCCGATTTTAATGTATGAATGGCATAAATATGTTGAGAAACGATTGGATGAAGAATATAAAAAATAAAGAAACCAACGCAAAGCATAAAAATACCCGTACTCAAAAGGACAGTTCTCTAAGGGTTTGCAAATTTTAAATGTTATTTTACAATTCTGTTAATAAAAATGACAGAAAATTAATCTTGATATTTTATCCCCAATACTAAATCAGATAATCATAACGCAATAAAAAGTATTATCTCTTATAATCTTTCAATCTGTGCACCCAGCAGTTTCAGCCGTTCATCAATATTCTGGTAGCCCCGGTCAATTTGTTCAATATTTTCGATAATACTTTTTCCCTGAGCTGATAGAGCGGCGATTAGTAAGGCAACACCTGCACGAATATCGGGCGAACTCATTTTAATGCCTCGCAATGGTGATTCATGGTTTAAACCGATCACTGTTGCGCGATGCGGATCGCAAAGGATAATGCGTGCACCCATGTCTATTAATTTATCAACAAAGAAAAGCCGACTTTCAAACATCTTTTGATGGATCAACACACTGCCTTTAGCCTGAGTGGCAACCACCAGAACAATACTGATCAAGTCAGGAGTAAATCCCGGCCAGGGAGCATCATCAATCTTCATGATCGACCCGTCAATGAAAGTCTCAATAATGTATTCTTTTTTAGCAGGGACGAAAACATCATCACCTTTTTGCTCAACAGTAACACCAATTCTTCTGAAAACATCAGGAATCATCCCTAAATTCCGTAGATCGACATTTTTAATTGTAATTGATGATTGGGTCATGGCGGCGAGACCAATAAAACTTCCAACTTCAATCATATCGGCCAGCATGGTATGGGTGGTACCGTGTAATTCGCTAACACCTTCTACTTTTAAGAGGTTCGAACCAATTCCGTTTATTTTGGCACCCATTCTGTTAAGCATTTCGCAAAGCTGAACCAGGTATGGTTCGCTTGCTGCATTATAAATGGTGGTTTTTCCTTTTGCCATCACAGCAGCCATAAGGATATTGGCAGTTCCCGTTACAGAGGCTTCTTCAAGCAACATATGATTTCCTGTCAGGTTAGGCGCTAAGATGTGGTAGCTTTTCTCAGTTTCATTGTATTGGAATTTGGCCCCAAGTTTTTGCAGTCCAATAAAATGAGTATCTAACCTGCGACGGCCGATTTTATCACCACCGGGTTGTGGTAAATATCCCGTTCCAAATCTTGCAAGTAAGGGGCCAATTAACATTACGCTTCCCCTGATACTGGTTGCTTTTTTGTAATATTCGGGGTTTTTAACATATTCAAGATTAATGTTTTCGGCTTTAAAAACATATTCATTGGAGGTTATTTTTCTAACCTTAACACCGAGTCCTTCCAGTAAATCAATCAGCCTGTTCACATCCAGTATATCAGGTACGTTTTTAATTGTCACCTCTTCAGGAGTAAGTAATACAGCACAAAGGATTTGCAGCGCTTCGTTTTTTGCTCCCTGTGGAATAATTTCGCCTGATAGTTTATTGCCCCCGTAAATTTTAAATGCACCCATGTCAAGAAGTAATTTTAAGTATAGTAAATAAACAAAAAAACAACCAGTAAATGGTTGTTCTTTCGTTATTTGTTTTCACCGTTGCCGGTTGATTTCTATTTACTTAATATTTTCTATGGCCGTGGCTTCTTCTCCTGCCATTGTTGTCTTTACCCTTTGGCGGGAATTTTTTCTTCTTTAGTTTGTTACGGGCCAATATGTCTCCGGTAGCTGTCATTCTTATATCCTCACCTAAACTTAGTTTTCCCCTCGAAAGTTCATAAAGGTGTTTAACAATAGTTTCATCATTTACGCTATCCCTGTTCCAGTTCAGGTATGATTTTTTCAGGTGGTTTGCAATCGTTAATATCAAAGCTTCTTTTTCGGGGCCTTCTTCGTACTCAATGGCTTTATTAATAATACCTTCGATGTTTTTACCATAATGCCTGTACCTGATTGTGCCATCGCTGTAATCAATCTGATCAGGTTTCTTGAATAATTCTTCCTGGGTAGGGGCAGGGAACGGACCCTCAACATCAAGTCTGAACCCTGAAATGATGTGCATATGATCCCAGAGTGTTCGCTGGTAGTCGGATGAGTCCTTTACGCCGGGATTTAATTGCGACATAATACTTACAATAACATATGCAGCTCTTGTTCGTTTTTCTTTGTCTTCAATCAATACGGTATAATCAATCATTTTCTGAACATTACGGCCATATTCAGATATCTTCATTTTTTCACGTCGCGTGTTATATTCCATGATGTTGTTTTGTGAAAATTAACTTTTTGAGGAATGAATTATTGTGCAAAAGTAGTAAAATTCTTGAGTTAGAAATTGTTGTATAGATGGTACTATTGAATTGCTATGAAGAGAGAATTTTCAACCTGGCAAACCTTAACAACAGATTCTTATTACCGATTGCACTAAAAAATACTGTAGCCTTTTTATTGGGCCCATTCCCCTCAACAGCAACTACTTTGCCTTTACCAAATTTCGGATGTTCAACACTCATTCCTGTTTGTAGGGCTGAAGTATCGGAAACTTCAAATTTGCTGGTTGCCGATTTTTCAGAATTTGCTTTTGCCTGATTAGTCAGTTTTTTAAAATTCCCATCCAAAGTGCGCTTTTCAGCTTTTCTGAAATCAGACGCAGGATTGAACATGGCTTTTTTGGGTAAGTCGATCAAATTCTGGTCAACCTCCTCCAGAAAACGGCTGGGTTCGGTAATTGTAAATTGTCCCCAGCGATACCGGCTTTCGGCATATGATAGTGTTACCTTATGCATAGCGCGCGTTAAGGCAACATAAAACAGTCTTCGTTCTTCTTCCAAGTCGGCTCTTGTACTTATTGATTGGATTGAAGGAAAAAGATTCTCTTCCAAACCAACGATAAAAACATTTGGAAATTCAAGGCCCTTGGCCGCATGGATGGTCATTAAGGCGACTTTATCGGTGTCATCATCATCTTTATCAGCATCGGTTAACAATGCCACGTCCTGCATAAACTCATCCAGGGTTCCCTGGTATGCAAGATCGCCTTCGTTTTGTTCAGTTCCTTTTTCAACAAACTCTTTGATTGCGTTAAGTAATTCTTCGATATTTTCTACACGACTGATACCTTCCGGAGTATCTTCTTCACGGTACATGCGTATTAACCCCGAAGAGTTTGCGATTTGTTGTGCTACCTCAAAGGCGTCTTTCTTCTTTACTTCGGTTGCAAAACTTTTGATCATGGTGGCAAAATTTTCCAGCCTGATAGTGGTACCCGAATTAAGTTTTACCCCATATTTCAGTGGGTTGTTGATTACATCCCAAATGGTAACGTTGTGTGCATCAGCAGCAACATTAACCTTTTCAATTGTTGTTTTACCTATTCCCCTTGGCGGAGTGTTGATGATTCGCTGCAAAGCATCTTCATCGTGGTGGTTAATGGTAAGGCGAATGTAAGCCAGCAAATCCTTGATCTCTTTTCTGCTGTAAAATGAAAGCCCGCTATAAATACGGTAAGGAATATTTTGTTTGCGCAAGGCCTCTTCCAGCGATCGTGATTGTGCATTGGTACGGTATAAAATGGCAAAGTCGTCATTTTTAAGCTGGTTATTCATCTTTGTCTCGAAAATGGAATTTGCAACCAGTCTTCCTTCTTCGTTATCAGAGGTGGCTTTGATAAACCCTATCCGCGATCCTTCAATATTGTCAGTCCAAACTGTTTTGTGGATCTGATCTTTATTAAAGGTGATGACTTTATTTGCAGCAGAGACAATATTTTTTGTTGAGCGGTAATTTTGCTCTAGCTTAAATAACTTAAAATCAGGATAGTCTTTTCTGAAATTCAGAATATTACCTATGTGTGCCCCGCGAAAAGCATAAATACTTTGTGCATCGTCACCTACAACGCATATATTTTCAAGCCTTGCAGCCAACCGGTTTAAGATAAGGTATTGGGCATGATTTGTGTCCTGGTACTCATCCACCAATACGTATTTAAACTTCGACTGGTATTTGTAAAGCAATTCACCGAAATCCCTGAAAAGAATATAAGTGTTAAACAAAAGATCATCGAAATCCATAGCATCAGCCCTTTTGAGGCGGGCTTCATAATTTTTATAAATGTCTTTGATCAAGGGTTTTCGTGCGCTTTCATCTGCAGAAATCAAATCGGGATCATTTGAATATGTTTCGGCATTGATCAGGTTTGATTTAGCCATCGAAATCCGGTGTGCAACATAAGAAGGTGAATATACTTTGTTGTCCAGCTCTTTTTCCTTAATGATCTGCCTGATCACCCTTTTACTGTCATCGGCATCATAAATGGTAAAGTTGGAAGGGTATCCAAGATGATGACCATCAATACGTAAAATCTTTGCAAAAATGGAATGAAAAGTGCCCATCCACACATTACGACCCTGGCTATCACCAATCAGGCGTATCACCCTTTCCTTCATCTCCCTGGCAGCTTTGTTGGTAAAAGTGAGGGCAAGGATATTGAAGGGATCAATACCATTGGCAAGTAAATATGCAATTCGGTAAGTGAGCACCCTTGTTTTGCCTGAACCTGCTCCTGCAATTACCATAACAGGACCATTGGTTTGTATCACCGCATCGTACTGCTCCTGGTTTAGCTCTTTTAAAAATTTTGTAGGTGTATTGTTTTGCACGGCGCAAAAATATGGATTTACTCCACGGCAAGGCAATTATTTTTATTTTTATGTCGTAAGAGGAATCTAAATCAATTTCCTAATTTTGAATTCATGAAATCCAAAGCTCAAAGGTCCCCTTCGGTTTATTATTTACTTGTTTTTATATTGGTAGTGGCTTTTGTGTTGCGCTTTTGGGATTTCTGGAATATTCCTTTCACTTTTGATGAGCTAAGTGCAATGAGCCGTACTACTTTCGATAGCTTTTCTGAATTGATCAGGGTTGGAGTTGTTGAAAAGGATACGCACCCGGCAGGCATACAGGTTTTTATGTATTACTGGGTTTTGTGGTTTGGTGAAATGGAATGGATTGTGAAACTGCCATTTATGCTGGCCGGATTGGCTTCAGTTTGGATGACCTACCGTATTGCCAACTTGTGGTTTGGGCAGACTAATGCTTTGCTCTCAGCAGCTTATGTCAGCAGTTTACAATTGTTTGTAATGTATGGACAGATCGCAAGGCCATATGTAAGCGGTTTATTTCTAACACTGATGATGGTTTATTTTTGGAGTAATTTTCTAATTGGTAATCGAAGAAAAATAAATCTCGTTTTCTTTGTGATATTTGGTTCATTGTGTAGTTACAACCATCATTTTAGTTTGTTGTTCGCTGCTATTGTTGGATTGTCCGGGTTGTTTTTTATTAGAAAAAACCAGTTGGTTCCATATATTCTGTCAGGAATCGCAATATTTATTTTATATGTACCTCATTTAGACATTTTTTTTAGTCAACTGAATCAAGGCGGGATTGGTGGTGTAGGCGGATGGTTAAACAAACCGGACCCCTGGTTTTTATTCCAGTTTTTTGATTGGTTGTTTCATTATTCCTTTTGGGTTTATGGTCTGTTAATAATATTAGTACTTTATTCGGTTTTGAGTAAGGATGAACCGGCAAGATCTGATGGCGTCAGGAAAAAACGAGTTGTATTGTTAGTTTGGTTTTTGCTTCCTGTTATAATTGGATTTGTTTATTCAGTTGTTATTAATCCAGTTTTGCAATATTCATTATTAATCTTCTCAACCCCGTTTTTATTCATTTTCCTTTTTTCATTTGTTAAAGAAATGAAAGCCAGGCAGCTTTTTGTTTGGGTCGTCCTTATCCTCCTTATTAATATTGTAACACTCATTTTCAAAAGGGATTATTATAAAATATTTTACAAACAACCATTTGAACAAGTTGTAAAAAAGGCAACTAACCTGGAACAAGAAAATCCCGGAAATGTTTTCATCATAAATGATTATGTTCCATATTACAGCACGTATTATTTCAGGAAATATGGGAAGGGATTGCCCTATTTTACAGTAAGGAATAAAGACATCACCATTGCTGAGTTTAAAAAAGTATTAACAGAAATTGATCAGGATATTGTTATTGCATCGGGCCTCAGGAGCAAGTATTTTCAATTGATCAAGGAACAATTTCCGTACTGGATTGGATATGATCGCGGTTTTACCTTTGAGCAGTATGTTCTTTCGAAGAAGGCAAATAAAAATCATGAACTTATTGAAAGACAGTTGATAGCACAGGCCGATTTTACAGAAAAAAGCTCAAAGTGGCGATATCATTTAAAGAATGTTCAATTTGATTCATTGTCAGATCAGTTTGTTTACCAGGTTGATAAGCTTAAAGAGTATGACCTCACTTTTCAGATTCCACTTAATGAATTAGTGGATGACATTTACTGGATAATAGATTATGAAATTGAATACAAGACTGATGATCCTGGTTTTAATGCTGTAATTATTGGTGAAATCAAAAAGGGTAAAAAATTGGTGCGCTGGCAGAGTTCAAAAATTTCAGATTTTGAGGTTTTATCAGGAAAATGGCAAAAAGCATTTCTAACATTAGATTTACAAATTGCCATGAAGAACAAAAACAAAATTGAAGATCAATTACTCAAATTTTATATTTGGAACAAGGAACACAATCAATTTTTAATTAGAGATATTCGAGTTTTCCTCAGGCCGGGTAATCCTGAACGTTACTCCCTGTTAGTGAAATAAATTACCCTAATAATACATCGGGGCACCAGGGCCAAGTGGCCACCCAAAATAAACCCATACAATTAATAATAACGACCAAAGGATAAAGAACACGAAAGTATATGGCAACATTGTAGAGATGATCGTCCCAATACTTGCCTTTTCATCATATTTCTGGAAGAAAGCAATAATCAGGGCGAAAAAGCTCATCATCGGTGAGATCAGGTTGGTAACGCTATCACCAATTCTGTACACTACCTGTGATAATTCTGGAGAGTAGCCCAATTCCATAAACAAGGGTATAAAAACAGGAGCCATTATTGCCCATTTGGCCGAAGCGCTTCCCATGGCCATATTTATTGTGCCTGCAAGAATGATGAACATCAGTAATAAAGGAATAGTGCCGATGTTAATACTTTCGAGGAATATTGCACCGTTAATGGCCAGTATCTCCCCAAGATGACTCCATTTAAAATAAGCAACAAACTGGGCAGCAAAAAATACAAGTACGATATAAGCAGCCAGGGTTTTAATCGCACCGCTCATCCCTTTGATAATATCGTTATCCGATTTAAATTTACCGGAAGCTATTCCGTATGCAATTCCTGCTGCTGCAGCGAATATAAATAACAGGGCAATTACACCTTTTATTACAGGGGATTTTAAAACGCTTTCACCTGTAATGCGTAGAAATCCATTTTCAGGTACTGTTCCGATCAAAACAATTGCAGTAAGAACCAGTGTTACAATGGTTGCCCACATCAATCCATTTTTCTCTTTTTTATCCAGGCTTTTTATTTCTTCCGGCTTTTCTGCTCCTTTATAATCACCAAGTCGGGGTGCAACGATTTTTTCAGTCACATAGGTACCGGAAAATGAAATCAGGAAAGTTGACACCACCATAAAATAATAGTTGGCAGTGGGATTTACTTCATAAGTTGGGTCAATAATCTGTGCCGCCTCTTGTGACAGTCCTGCCAAAAGGGGGTCAATGGTACCTAATATAAGGTTTGCGCTAAACCCTCCGGATACCCCGGCAAACGCTGCCGCCATTCCAACCAGCGGGTTTCTGCCCAGTGAAAGAAATATGGTTCCTGCCAGTGGAATTAAAAGTACGTACCCAATATCACTGGCTGTATTGCTGAGAACACCTGCAAATACAAGCACAAAAGTCATCAGACGTTTTGGCGATTTTAAAACCATCTGACGGATAATTGCTCCGATTAATCCACTGCTTTCAGCGATTCCTATTCCGAGCATGGCAACAATAACAATTCCCAGCGGGGCGAAACCCGTAAAATTCCTTACCATCTCCAGCATTACACGGTGCAGGCCATCTTTTGATAAAAGATTTACAGGGTTGATAACCTCCCCGGTGCTTGGATGAATGGCAGTCCAGTCGAAATACCAGGCAATGCCTGAGAGGAAAAGAATGGAAACAGCAAAAATTGCGAATAAAGTTGCAGGATTAGGCAATGCGTTGCCAACCTTTTCTGTTACATTTAAAAACCGATCTAATAAATTTACTTTTTTAAGCATAAAATCTCAGGATGATTTCTGATAATGGAAAGTCGCCAAAGATATTGGAAAAAATGAAATGGGGATTTGAAATCGAATCAAAACGGGGATCCTTCTCCATAGGAGTCCCACGGACACTACGCTTTGCTCCGTTCAGGATGACAATTTCTTTTTTTTGTCATCTTGAGCGTAAGCGAAAGATCTCTGTTTAAGTTAAAAGACAGAAAACAAAAAGCAAGACAAGGTTCTTCTATACAACTGGTTTCAAGCTTAAGCCAGAGAGGAGTGCTTTATTTAATTAACAATAACTTTCCATTCGCTTGCTGCTCCCCAGACTCCAGGCTATAAAAGTAAACCCCGGGAGGCAACCCTTCAGCATCCCACCTGATTTGTTGTTTGCCTGGTTGCTGGCATTCTTGTTTCAGGTAAACCATCTCACCAAAGCTGTTGAAGATGGCTAAGTTTACTGAGATAGGTGAGGAAAGAGAGTATTCTATTGTAGTGGAGTTAGTAAAAGGATTTGGATATGTCCCAATGTTAAAAGTGGTTCTTTGTTTAGTTATATCGGTTGTTAAATCCTTAAATTTTGTGACAAACATTTTATAACCTGCAAAAGGATCTCCCCAAGCTACAAAATTGTCTATTTTTAATTCATCTTTATATGATCCTGCTAATACAATATTATTATTCTTACTTGCTGCTAATGATCTAGGATATTCAAACCCCACATTATTGTCGCCTAAAATAATCGAATCAATAAATGTACAATTCATATCATAAACCATCAAATACATATAGTCCCAATTTTGACTTGAGTATATTGTGTAATTATCGGTTGAAACTACCCCGTATGGTATAAATTTCTGAATATTCCTTGCTTCAATCAGGTTAAATTCATCAGTGTATTTTAGAAGATACCCACTGCCACCTGTTATATATTCATTATTGAAAAAAATAGTATCAGATGAGTACCTTCCTTGCAAGAAAATGTCTTGTGTCGAATTGGTTGTTACTGCTTCAAGGGTAAACTTCCCAATACCCGTAATATTGATAGCAGCAATTTCATTACCAGAAGTGTCCATTATACCGAGCATTGCTTCTTGCGATGAATAATAAATGGTATCCCCGGTTGCTGGGTCAATTAGGAATTCAATTTGAGAAGTATATGTTTGACCAGCAAAAACAATTGTATCTACATAATATCCGCCAAAAACAATTCTATCGGAATTTACTATAACTGTGTTATTATTCATTCCCAAGTACATTTCTTTAATTTTAATACTTGTTGATTTCATCCATTCAATTTCTCCACTTGAATTAAATTTGGTTATAACTGTTTTTCCATCATTAGAAAAGTCATTTACAACTGTATGACCAGTGGTAAACAGGTACATATTGTCATCTTCATCTGCTGCAATCGGTAAAGGACAACTCCAGTTAACATTATCTACATAATTTACCCATAAGCAATCGCCATCTTGATCGAACTTAGCAATAAATTCTCCAGTGTTATCGTCAGAGAAAGTTGTATCACAAATGGTTATTTTATTGGTGAAATTTCCCGTTAATATTAAATCATTTTGACTATCTGAAATTACTGAATTCCCACGGCAGTCACTATCTTTTCCAATATGCTTTAACCATTTTAGGTCACCAACTGAATCCATCTTACATAGATATATGTTATACTCATCTGATGGGAAAGAAGAGAGGGTTACACCCTGTATCTTTAGGTCAAGAAAATACCCCAACGAGATAACATCATCATTTAAATCAATACATACATCATTCATATATGATGTTTCAGGGAAACTATATGAAAGCCATTGACAGTTAAATTGTTGGCTAAACAACTGTTGTAGATTAAGGTATAATAGACAAAATGGTTGGTATTTTTAAGTGCATTTGTTCAAGTGGACAAAATGGTTGGTGTTTTTTTCTCTTTTTCCGGGCCTACTAAGAAGGAACATTATTTTTGTTTCATCAAGTAAAACGGAAGTAGGCTCTG
>JAUVKF010000042.1 GCA_030596395.1 Chlorobiota bacterium
TTTGGCGAACTTTACAAGATCTGCCAGATCCAACACGCTTTTTATTTTACCAATTGCCTCGTTATTGATCTGTTTCCCATTCAATGCTCCAATGATCTCATCTGAAGTCATCTCCATGGCATCAATATCGAAGCGGCCATCAAAATATTCGCGGACAATGTCAGTTAACTCTGTAAAATAAACCTTTAATTTTCCCTGTTGCCACACCTTTGCCAGTCTCAATTCTTCAAGCTTTTGAATAGCCAGCAGATGCGGAGGCAACATTGGTTTTGGTTTTCTTACAAAAATAGCTTGATTGTTCTTCCTTTTCCTGATATACCAAATAAGGAACACTACCAAACCAATGATAACCAGGCCTAATAATACCCAGGGAAATATCTCAGCAAATGTATAAGGCTCACTTACGGGTCCTTTGATTACTTTGAATGCCTGGCTGGTATCAACAACCGGCGTATTAACCATCAGGTACAAAGTGCTGGCCGATGTTCTGTAAAGCACTGTATCGTCTTCGTGGTGAAACAGGAATTCGAACTCGGGCAATTGAAAATACCCTGAATCGAAAGAGGTAATCGTGTATAATTGTTTAATGAGTATCCCCTCATCAATTATTGTGGTATCCAAAGACTCTTTTCTAATGATCTCAATGTTGGTTGTAATGGTGTTCTGGAAAAAGGGAAATGATACAGCAAAGGATTCGGGAACTGTAATTCCTAACTCCAGTCCAATCTGATCACCAATCATGATTGAAGTAGAGTCAAGTTTTGCGTACGCTTCAACATTTTGCGCTGAAATGTATAGTCCATGCAGTATAAATAGCATGATGATGATCATACTTTTAAAAGAGATAATATGTCTTACTTCGCCATTCACCATTCTCTATTTTCTAATCAATTACCTTCTTCCTTCCCGTTTTTTGAATAAAGTCATTAAAGGTTTTACATAATCTTCTCCGGTGTAAACCTTAGCCATATCAACACCAAGCCGGTTGAACAATATATCGAGTTCAGTTCTTTTCTTGTTTGTCCAATTCTGAAAAGTTCTCCTCACATTGTTGTTGCTTGTGTCAACCCAGGTTGTATTTCCAGTTTCAGCATCCAGCATTCTCACAAGGCCAACATCAGGCATTTCAGTTTCTCTTTTATCGGTTACCCGGATGGCAATCAGGTCGTGTTTGTGATTTGCAATCTGAACGGCTTTCTCTAATCGTTCATCCATAAAGTCAGAGATCAAAAACGCAATGGACCTTTTTTTGATCGCATTTGTGAGATATCGCAAAGCTTCGGCAATATTGGTTCCATTGCTATCCGGCTTAAAATCAAGCAACTCCCTGATAATTCGCAGAATATGCGAAGTTCCCTTTTTCGGAGGAATGAATTTTTCTATTTTATCGCTAAAAAAGATCACCCCAACTTTATCGTTGTTTTGGATTGCTGAGAATGACAATACTGCTGCAAGTTCGGTTATAAGTTCCTGCTTGAGTTGCATTTGTGTTCCGAAATTATTTGAGCCTGAAACATCGATCAGCAACATAACAGTTAATTCCCTTTCCTCTTCGAATATTTTAATGTAAGGGTGGTTGAACCTTGCCGTTACATTCCAGTCAATATTCCTGATGTCATCGCCATACTGGTATTCGCGAACTTCGCTGAACGACATACCCCGCCCTTTGAATACACTGTGGTATTCTCCCGAAAAGATCTGATGCGACAGTCCGCGCGTCTTGATCTCGATCTTACGTACTTTTTTGAATATTTCCTGGGCGTCCATTCTGTGTCTTGAGTTTGGAGTTTTGAGTCTTGAGGAAGTTAATCCTCTCTTGATTTATGTTTTATTCCTTTGATTTCTGATTTTTCAATGTGGTTAATTAATCCTTTGATCATTTTTTCAATCTCATCAGCATTATTAAATAATTCATCGAATTTGATTTTATTAATGAATTTTCTGTCAAGGGATCTATAAAGTTGAGACCTGAGTTCAGCCGAGGAGCCTTTTGCTATCCATAAAAACTGTTTAAATTCTTTACTGCCTCCTCTACTTTGACCTTCTGCAATATTGTCCATTACTGAACCTGAAGAACCAAGCATCTGTGAGCGGAGTTTTCTATCATTATCAAATACTGGTTTTGATACTTCTTGATAAACTAAGTCAGCCAGAACCCTGGCTTTTTGCCAGGCGTTAATGTCTTCAAAACTTTTAAAAGTAGGCATCGTTGTAGATTTTTCTTAATACTCCAGACTCCAAACTCCAGACTCCAAACTCCAGACTCCAAACTCCAAACTCCTACGGTACTTCAACTGTGTTCAAAATCTCATTAATAATATTCTCACTCGTAATATTTTCAGCTTCAGCCTCGTAGGTTAAGCCAATTCTGTGGCGCATAACATCATGAGCAATTGCACGAATATCTTCAGGAATAACATAACCACGGCGTTTGATGAATGCAAGTGCCTTGGCAGCCAGGGCCAGGTTTATGCTTGCGCGAGGCGATGCTCCGTATGAGATCATGTGTTCAAATTGCTCCAGTTTAAATTCTTTCGGATAACGTGATGCAAAAACAATATCCGTGATGTAATTCTCAATCTTCTCATCCAGGTATACCTCACGAACAATATTCCTTGCCTTGAGTATTTCGGCAGGTTTTATTATGGCTTCTGTTTTTGCCTGTTTACTTGTAATATTCTGACGCATAATCAGTTTTTCTTCTTCCTTTTTTGGATAACTGATTACTACTTTCAGCATAAACCTGTCCACCTGCGCTTCAGGTAATGGGTAAGTTCCTTCCTGTTCGATGGGGTTTTGGGTAGCCATTACAAGAAATGGTTCTTCAAGTTTAAAGGTAGTGTCACCAATGGTAACCTGCCGTTCCTGCATGGCTTCAAGCAATGCTGATTGAACTTTGGCGGGTGAACGGTTAATCTCATCCGCGAGGATGAAGTTAGCAAACAAAGGCCCTTTCTTTACAACAAACTCTTCCTTTTTCTGGCTATAGATTAATGTTCCGATAAGGTCAGCTGGTAACAGGTCGGGCGTGAACTGGATTCGACTGAATTTAGCACTGACTGTATTTGCCAGCGAGTTGATGGCAAGTGTTTTAGCCAGGCCGGGCACACCTTCCAGCAAGATATGTCCATCGGCCAGCAAACCGATTAAAAGGCGTTCAGTCATGTGTTTTTGTCCGATGATTACCTTGTTCATTTCCATGGTAATCAGGTCGATGAACTGGCTTTCCTTCTGGATCTTCTCGTTAAGTTCGCGAATATTAGTTTCTAACATGTTATATTGTTTTTATTCGATGCGCAAATTTAGAAATTGAGGAAAAAGGCTGTTGTTAATTTTTGTTAAAGGGAGTGAAGGTAAAAATGTTAATGATGCTGTTCGGGATTTTAAATCCCGAACCAAGAGCATCCGAATTTTGCCAAAGGCATTCCTTCGGAACAAATCCGGATAAGCAAGTTATTCTTAAGTTTTGTTTGGAAAAGATAAGATTTTCAAATGTTTAAATGACTGAAATTTTAAAGTCCTATATTTGTTTAACCAAACAAACCTTAAATGAAAAAGATTTATAGTTTGCCATTTGTGATCATGTTGCTTGTTGTCACTTTTGGTTCGTGTAATAAAGACAACCCACCTCAAAGTGATGACCCAAAGTTCAGGTTATTTTCAAAAACATTTTTCGGAGAGGAAGGACATATTATTTCGCAGACAAATTATTCATTTGCAGGCAATAAAATATCACATCTTGAATCTGAGGAAGCTAACGATAGATACATTGCTGATTATTCGTATATGAGTGAAAAAGTTACAGGTGACGTGGAAATCTATAATGACTCGATACTTGAGCGTGAATCTACCGTGGAATATATTTTTGAAAATGATCTTTTGACCAGGATCAATGCCTGGGGGAAAACAAAAAATGATTCTGTTATTACTCGATCAATTGAATTTGAATACTCAGGAAATAAATTGACAGAGTATGTTGAATACAATATTTCAAATCCTTATTCAAAAGCGACCTATGAATATGAAAGCGATAAGTTGATCAATTTCACTTTATATTATTTTCAGGAAAGTAAGTGGGTTAAATGGTACACTGATGAAATTGATTATAATGGGAATTTAATAAATGAAGTTATTACTTCAATGGTAATAATTGATCCCTCCAATTTTATGTTGATTTCAAAGATGGTTTATCACTATGAAAATGATTTACCAAAAAAGATAGATGTGTGCTCTACTGAAAATGAAAACTGGGTGCTTAGTTATTATATTGATCATTATTATGATCAGCATAGCAACCTTTATAAAGAAGAACACAAAAGCATTCAAGATTCTGCATTAATGTATTATTACGAATATCAGTATGAGGAAGGAGGTTCCAATCTTAAAGATCTGATATATAGGGGTTTTTCTTACGATCCCCGGCTGGTTTATCCAACACCAAATGGTTTACTACCGAAAAATTTATTAAAAGAACTATTAAAAGACAATCGATATCAATAATCCTTATGAAAGCAATGGCTCCACTGTCCTCCCAAAAGGAGTCAGTGCAATTCCTGCCAGTTTAAAATGTTGTTTTCCCCATGGGATTCCAATGATTGTGATAAAAAGTAACAAACCAAAAACCACATGAGTAAGGGCAATCCAGATGCCGAAAAAGATCACCCAGATGAGGTTCATTACTGTAGAGAGGCAACCGCCGGCCATTTCTGTACGGACAGTATGACTACCAAACGGCCACAATGCAAACACACCCAATTTTAATGTTTGAAGGCCAAAGGGTATCCCGATGATTGTGATCATCAGTGCGATGCTGGAAACAAAATATTCCATGGCGATGGCGAAGCCGCCAAAAAGGAGCCAGATTAAGTTACCGAGTATTTTCATGGTTGCGAATAATTACATCCCAAATGTAGGATTTTTATGCGACATCTGTCTCCTGCAACCTTCGTTGGAGACCTCTTAAACGATTTTGAAAACAATTTATTGGTTTTGTATTTCCGGTTGGTGAGGACACCAGCCGGGCACTTAAAATTTAACGGTAAACCAACCTTCCAGAGTCGGAACGACCTGGAAGAGTTGAAGCTATGAAAAAGTTGGATATTAATACCAGACTCTTCCAGGTTCTTCGAACTCTGGAAGGTCTTTATTAAAGATAAATATCTTGAAATGCTTCCTCAATATGCTCAAACTGAAACTGGAATCCGGTATCCAACAGTCGTTTTGGGATGATTTTCAACCCACTCAACAACAACTCGACAGCCATATCACCCATCATTATTTTCAGGAAAGATGCCGGATTGTGAAAAAAGGACGGACGATGGAGGACATTTCCGAGGGCTTTTGAAAAATCATTATTTCGAACAGGATAGGGTGCAGTCAGGTTGTAGGCTCCTTTGGTTTGCAGGTTCTCCAGTAAAAACCTGATTGCCCTGACCTCATCTTTAATATGTATCCACGAAACCCAATGTGTCCCGGTTCCGGAATGGCCGCCGGCAAAAAACCTGAAAGGCATTGCCATTTTTGGTAAAGCCCCTCCTTTACCATCCAGAACCAGGCCTGTTCGGATGAAAACAAGTCGTGTCTTTTCTTTCAGGGGTTCCAGTGATTTTTCGTGTGCTATGCCAACTTCTGTTAAAAAACCTTTTGAGCCCAGGGACGAATCTTCAGTATATGTATCATCAGAAGTTTCAAATCCATAAACGCCCATGCCCGAACCCTGAATAATAGTGCCTGGTTTTTTTAAGCATCCATTAAAGGCATTCACTATTAGTTTGTCCGTATCGAGCCTGCTGTTTTTAATTGCATTCTTCTTACTTTTTGTCCAGCGACTTCCTACATTTTCACCGGCGAGATTGATGATTGCATCGGCTTCGTCAAAATATCGAATGAGATTATCAGGTTTTGAGTAGTCAATTTTTTCCAGCTTGATTTTATCAGAGAAGAAATGCTGATATTTTTCAGGATTTCGGCTTAATACAGTAACCCAGTAGTCATTTTTTAAATCCTCAATCAGATTACGGCCGATAAAACCGCTTCCTCCGAATATGAGTATGTTTTTCATTACCGTTTATCTTGACCCACCCTTGGCTCCGCTTACGCGGAAGGGGAATTTTATTGTTTCATTTATAATATTTCGGCAAACTAATCCGTAAGAATCATTTTGCCAGATAAAACAGCCTCAGAGGTTATAATTTTGTAAAAGTAAATTCCTTTTAGACGAGCATTGGATTCCCATACAAATTCATGATTTCCTTTCACCAGCATACTTTTTACAAGGGTTTCAATTATTCTTCCTTGCTGGTCAATAACCTGAATCGTAACAAAACTATCATCGTCTAACTCAAAATAAATGTTTGTTGCATTTGTTAACGGGTTTGGATAATTACCATGCTTTAATCCATTATTATCGAATGAATCATCTTCCTCAACACCAACAGCCGCATCAAGCCCACCCGAATAGCAAACTACCTTTCCAAATCTTCCACCTGCAATCATTTCCATAGAACCATCTCCATTAATATCGGCCATGCTGCCAATGGCATCAATGGGTTCGCCATAGTTGTCTTCAAACATGATATTACCATGACTGCTATTGATCATATAAGCATAGTTATTTTCATATAATGTGCCGACCAGAATGTCATTTTTTGCATCACCGCTCACATCACCAATTCGGGCAACACTCTTTGATTGATCATTAATTGGCGTGTCAATAAATAGCCCATTTCCGGCACCATCGATAACAATCGCTTTTTTACCTCCATGTGCGACAAGGACATCCTTAAAACCATCCTGATTCACATCATCCAGAACAACAAAACGGGTTATCGAATAACTACCGATTCCACTTGTATAAACAATGTAAAGGGATTTAGGGTCAACGATATAGTATTGTCCGTTAGGCGTAACGCCAAGCATAAAATCTTTGGTCCCTGATTCATCCACATCGTCTAATTGTGCCAATGCCCAAACAGAGCTGCCCTGTGTTACAAATCTCCATTTTTGTGACCCATCAGTTCCATCAAGGCCGTAAACATAACCTTCGGATTCACTTTCATTGGAGGCGCCGGCAATTACATCTGCCTGCCCATCACCGGTAAAGTCTTCAATACCAATTACTGAAAACACCGGCCCACCTCGTGGTGAATCCCAGATTGTTTCTCCTGTTTGGCCATCAAGGCAATAAACTCTTTTTGGGCCGTTATCCCCGCTGTCATCACCGGTAGCAGCCAGTACATCAGGGTATCCATCATTGTTGTAATCATATTCAGTAAAAACCTGGTATACCCATCCTCCATCTCCGTATTCGTTGGTCTGGTGTTTCCAGATAATTTCACCGGAAAAGCTGGATATGGCAATAATTGACCGGTCGCCCCAGGCAGTACCAACCACAATATCTTCGTAACCATCGCCATCAGTATCAGGGATACTAGCAATAGAATTTTGATTGTACACTGAACCTGAGTATATTTCAGTTTCCCAGATTACATCTCCCGTGCCATGGGCATTGCCATTCAGGCAGCGGATGTAATCGTCTTCCGAACAGATGATTACATCATCAACGCCATCACTGGTCACATCCTGGATACCAAGAATTGCTTTCGGACTGCTGTCGCTAAAATCGGAGATAGTGTAAGACCAGAAAACATCACCCATAGGCCACTCTTTTGCTAAACCTTCTCCAAATACCTGAACGATGAATGGATCTTGCGTAATATCATTACTAGAGATTTCGAGTGACGAACTGAATTCACCTTTATCGTCGGGGTTGAACCAAATGCCCACTTTCCTCGATTCTAAAGGTTCGAGGCTGAAAGGAAGTGTATCTCTTTGTTCTACAAAAAAATGCACGCTGTCGCTGGGAATCACACTATTCACAACCAATGTTGTATCGCCTTTGTTTTCAATTTCCATTTCCCAACGCGTATGTGCATCAATCCTTACTTCACCATAGTCATTTGAATCAGAGGCAATATATAAATACGGGCCCGGATTAACTGCAATTCCAATCATGTGCAGTTCAACTTCGGTAGTTACGGGATCGTTGGTTTCCAAGATACCGTAAGCATCTAATATACCGGAAACAGAAGGCGTGTAGCTGATATAAATAGTCATTGTACTGTTGGCGTCTACTGTAAAAACTGAACCTTCCGGCCATCCAATATATTCGGAACCTTCACCGGAAATATTGCCATAGGTTACCTGTAATGCAGCACCCCCGTTATTCTGGATTAAACAGGCCCATGTTTCGGTATTGTTGATCGTTACGATCCCATAATCATGAAAAGTTTGCGGAACGTTAATATCGGGATTTCCTACGCCGGTCAAATCAATCTTATACAATGTGCTTTCCACCTGTAATCCTCCATCAACATACCAGAGGTAAGTACCGTCGAATACAATACCTGCAGGTTTTACATTCTCTGAATCGTGACTTTCTAATAGTGTTCCTTCATCATCAATTTTATAAAGTTTGTTGTCGTTGTAATCTGCAATCCATAAATCATTATCCTGTTTGCAGATGTCCCATGGTTGTTCACCGGGTGTTGCAAACTGATCTAGAATTGTACCATTGTCATCAAGCAGGTAAACTTCTCCATCGGGATTATAATAGCATGTAGTCCAGTAGTCGCCGTTGTCGTACGCGATCCCCGAAAAATAAGTAGCGGGTAAATCGAATTCGGAAACGTAATTGCCATTCATGTCAAATTCGACAGCGATTCCCGGATCGTAAGCTCCCGGATGTTCGGTTGTCCAAAGGTTACCACTCCCTTCATCGTATGTTAACCCAAAAGCTTTTTCGTGAGGGCCGGAACATTGCAGGGTATAACTACCATCCGATGGGTCAATTTTGTATATCAAATTATCATTTCCGGGAGCAGAATAAAGCCCGCTGTAAAGATATTGACCATCCCATGCCAGTCCGGAAGCTTTACCGGGTATCGTATAAGAGGCGAGGATTGTCCAGTCGCGGGTATTTGATTGAGAGAAGGAATTAAATACAAAGGCGAACGAAGCCAGGAAAAGAACAAACTTCTTCATGACTGAATAAATTATTTGATGAAACGAAAATTATCTTTTGCAAAAAGTACCTTTAGCAATGTAGAGTGATTTAATCTCGAAATTGATCTGGCCTTCCTGTACTGCAGGGTGTTGTTTTATAATCTTTTCCGCGGTAGAGGCATCGGCTACATCAAGGATTAAGAAACCATCGTTATAATTGTTGAAATTACCCTGGGCTATAACAAAGTCGTTATGGTTGTTCAGGTCAGCCATAAATACCCTGTTTTCGGCAAACCATTTGTCGACATCACCAAAATAATCCAGGTTAAAAATTGTCCTGACAAACTGATAAGTAACCATTTTGTAAGGTTCTTTGGCACCACACAGGTCGTTATGGGCAAGCATTAAGGGGAATATTTCGGTGACAAACCTGTTTGCTTTTATGGCCGGATCGGTCTGCAGGATCGTATTAGCTGATTCTTCATCTTCGGTGTTGAGTATTAAAAAACCTCCTCCGCCTTCAAATGGCCCTGCGGCTCTGATGATGCCTTCTTTCGCAAGCATGTCAATATTCTGGAGATGGGCAGCCTGTATTTGTTCTGTCTTCTCTTCGTCAAGTTGTTCTTTATCAGGATTTGTATTTAAGAAAACAAAGAATAAATTATTGGATTGTGCCTGGGAAAGGTTTGCCAAAAACAATGCAAGCAGTAATAAAATAACAGGCAGTTTCTTTCGCATGATGATCGATTTTTGAAATTCGGTTGTAAAAGTACTAATTAACGTGAGTTCGATATATGAATTTATAATAATATTCCATTATTCCAAATCACAATAAAGTATAATCTGCTGAATTTCAGTTTTCAATAATTATATTTATCACGAGCTGAGGTTAATTATAGGTTTGGTTTTTTATCGCGGAGCCAATACAGCGGAAGAAATAAAATCAACAACAATGAGGTAACAGCTATACCGATCCCCGGATCGCTGATGTCGGCTATCCAACCGATTATCGGGGCCAGTATTGCTGCAATAATTGATTTAGCCTGCGATGAGGCTGAAAGTACAGTAGCCATGGCTTTATCTTTTGATAAATCAGCCACCAATGCTACACCAATTGGTTTTCTCAGGTTTTCAATCGACAGGACAACAATAAATCCAATAATGGCAAATACATAATATCCTATTGAAAACGCAAGGCCTGTTATAACACCAGTTCCCAGTGCTATAATAATAGTCAGGTTCATTGGTTTTGTTGCTGATTGATACAATCCTGCAAATTTGCCCGACTTCCTGCTTACAAAAGCAGTTATAAGGTAAGTGATAAAGTAGGTGACACCGATAATTACTGCGATTTTCTTTTCATCAGTAAGGTAGGTAAACACAGGTATTGACAGGGCAAAATATTTGAGCAACGGTTGAATATAATCTTTTACCGCCCGATAAAAACCGGTATTAAGGGTAGAACTTGTAAGCACTTTAATAAAGAACAGCTGTTTAAAACTCTCCAGAAAAGCCTTTGTCACGACAATAAATCTTTCTTTAATGGCTTTGATTGAAAAAGATACCTGATGCCCGTCAAGGTATTTGGGGTAGGACCAGATATTGATCATATCGAGAAAATACGGAATACCCGAAGCAAGGAAGATAATGTCGTATCTCCCCGAGTAAAATACAATAAGGCCCGCTATAAGTGCAGAAACGGACGTTCCTATCTGCGACCAGGAACGTGTATGTCCGTAATAATCGACTTTTTGATTATCCCAATTATTCAGTTTAAGATACTGGTAGATCATGGCCTTATGTACACCCGTACGGAACGCATCGCCAAAAGCAAACACCAGCATCGCGATAGCAAAAAATACAAACTGACCAGAGAAATAGAAGATAACAAATGACAGAATGTACAGAACAAACGAAATGATCAGGGTTTTTCTCCGGCCAAACATATCAGCAATAACACCACTGGGTATCTCAGTAATTGCAAGTGTAATTTCCCTGATTGAGTAAAGCAAGCCAATCTCTACAAAACTTAAACCCCTTTCCAGAAAAAACAATATGAGAAAAGCATCGAAAAAGCGCAGGTTTTTCAAAAAGCCATACAGGCAAAACTTATAGTACTGAAGGTTCTTTGTAATGGTTGATGCCATTCATAAGGATTTGCTCAAAAGTATTGAAAAACCTTAAGGGTATTACCGGTAAAACGGTATTATAATATAATGTTAGATAAGTTTAAGCCAGGAGGCTTAAACCAGATGAAGACTTAACCATTGTAATTTAAACCAGTAAGAGGATTTAACCAATAAGATCTCGTGGGAATCAGTCTAAAAAACGGGCAGAATTATCTTTTCCCAAAGGAAACATATAAGCTACTGACAGGCTAATATTCATACTGCGATATGCTTTATATCCGTTGTCTTTTGCATTTTGTTTGTCATCTTTATCATCGAATTTATTGAGATCGAGCAAGCCTATACCATATCTTAAATCAACTTCAAGCCTGCCTGGTCCAAGTTTTTTACCAGCGCCTGCACCAAGATAAATTCCGAAATCAAAACGCCTGTTGTAATCCGGATCGAGATACCAGGTGTTTCCATCGTCGCGAGACTCATGTTCCTGAATTTTTATTTTCCCACTATTGCCATCGGAGTCCTTCCATTTACCACCTAACTTATAAGTAAAGTAGGGCCCAAAGAATGCAAAAAATAAGGAGTTTGTTAGAAAATCTGCTCTGAAAAGTATCGGAAGTTGAAAGCAGTGATATTTTTCCTTCTCCCAATAGGTTTGTGAATTTAATGCTCGGGATTCTTCGCTGTACGTGTAAATAGTTTTTTCTCCCATCGTAATATAAAGGAGTTCCGCGTTTAACGAAAACATATCAGTAAAGGAATAATTGCCAACGGCTCCAACAACAGGCCCTGTAATCCAGCGGCTTTTTGAATCATCATTGCTATTCCATTTTCCGGTTAATGTAGAAAAATTAACACCTAGTCGCGGCCCAACACTCCATTGCCCGAAGCTTGAAAAAGTAAATACAAGTGTAACAAATAAAAGAGTAAATTTTCTCATAATAATTAGTTTTTAGTTTGTTTGTTAATAGTTAACAACCACAAATATAAGGTATTGATTTACCGATGTCAATAATTCAGCAAAAAGAATTCAAATGTAGATTCAACCAAAAGATATTTTGGCTATTTTTTCTCAAACCGCGATAAATCAAAATAACAAATTCTCCCCTAGCACCTTTGCTAAATTGTATTGGGGGAAGATTAGCAAAGTGCTTAGAAACAGATAATTAAGAGCTTTCAGCCTAATAGTCAGTTAGTCCAAAAACCGGGTAGCAGTTTTTTTGCCAAACGGGTACATATAGGCAACTGTGAGGCAGATATTCATAGTTCTGACTGACTTATAGCCATTGTCTTTGGCGGTCTTTTTTGCATCTTTACTATCAAACTTATTGTGATCAAGCAATCCAATTCCCAGGCGCAAATCGACTTCAAGTATTCCAGGGCCAACTTTTTTACCAGCCCCACCACCTATATATAATCCAAAATCAAAACGTCTTTCAAGGTCCGAATTATAGAGCCAGTCATTTTCTTCCAGGTTTTTTTCCTTAAACCGGAATCTTCCTTTTGTAACATGGCCATTTGATTCTGTTTTATATTTTCCGCCAATCTTGTAACCCATATAAGGCCCTATTACACCAAAGAATATTATATTTGAGCCAAATGTAAATCTAGCCAGAATAGGCAGCTGTAAGTAATTATAACGTTCGGTAGTAGTAGAGACATATTCATCCAGCGAGTTTTTCTCACCGGTTTCAGTATATTTCGTTTTATCGCCAATAGTAATATAAAGGAGCTCTGCATTCAGTGAAATCATCTCTGTAAATTCATAATTGCTTACAGCACCAAACGCCATTGCTGTAATCCAGCCGCTTTTTGCTTCGTCAGAATCGCACCAACCCCCTGTTAAGGTTGAAAAATTTGCCCCGAGCCGCGCACCGGTGCTCCATTGCCCGAAGCTTGACATTGCAAATAAAAGGGTAACAAATAAAATCGTAAACTTTTTCATAGTAATTAGTTTTTAGTTTGTTTATTATTAGTTGATGGTAACAACCACAAATGTAATGCATTGAAAGGCGAAAGTCAATAGTTTTCGATTCGTTTTATGTAGATTACAGATTATAAGCGTTTTCTAATAAAAAAAGCACGTTATTTCTAACGTGCTTTTAAATCATAAGATTAAAAATAAATGATTTATAATTTACTTCCAAATGGAAGGGTATATCCGAAATTAAAACTCAGGTTCCTGTCTTTAAAGGATTTGTATCCGTCAGGCCTATCATCTTTATTTTCCCACTTATAAAAGTCGAAAAATCCCATGCCAAAAAGGACAGCAAATGAAAGATAACCGGGGCCTAATGCTCTTCGTAGTCCGGCACCAACTGACAGTCCTAAATCAAGTCTTCTGTAATCTTTTGTGTCAAGTATCCAGTCATCACCACTTGAGGAACTCTCAGGATCTTTTTTAAATTTGATTTTGCCTGATTCCTTGTCACCGGAATAATCTGTATAAACATATTTGCCACACAGTCTCTTGCTGACGTAAAAGCCTACCAATCCGTAATACTGCCAGGTTGTGCCCCACATAAACCTCGCCATTATTGGTACTCGTAAAGTGGTATAACGCTCTCTTTGACTTGATTCATAAATTTCACTGCCTGAGTTATAGCTGTAGTTATACAGCACACCTGATTTTATCATATATAATCCTGTAACCAGGGCTATTAATGGTGTAAAGTTATAAGTCACACCCACTCCTACGTTTGGTGTTCCGATCCATTTGTGTTTTGTGTTATCATCCTCGCGGCTAACGTCACCCCATTGGCCGCTCATTGTAGAAATGTTAAAGCCTGCCTGGAGTTCTGCCTCCCATTTTGTGTCCTGTCCGGTTGTTGTGCTTATCATGAAAGCCGACATTAAAATAAGTAATAGTTTTTTCATAATCAGATAGTTAAGTTTGTAATTCAACCAAAAGTAACTATTGAAAAGGGACAGGCCAAAAAATTAACAGTAATGTAACAAATAACTTTTCCAATATTCCATTATTCCAGATCATTATGAGATATAGTGCACAAATTAGCAATTAAATAATAATATTGCTTAAGTCGAACTAACGTTTTTATACGTTATTCTAATCAACAAAATAGATTCTGCCAGTACCAATGGCCAATGATCAGTCGATTGATGAAGGTATCCGAGGGAACCATCTGTTGACGGAGGTTTTGTAGCGCATATAGCTTTCTCCGAAACGTCTTTTTAAAGCGGGCTCTTCGTAGAGGAGGACAAACAGGTGGACGCCAAGAGCAAAAATTCCAGCCAACATGACGATTGAAGGAGAGGCGAGGGCGAAGCCTGCGCCGAGAATGACAAATAGTCCACCTATGTACATCGGATTGCGAACGTAACGGTAGGGTCCGCTTGCAACGAATTCGGGTGGTGGATCAAAAGGAGCGGGTGTACCCTTACCTTTAGTAACGAAAGTACCGATACACCATACAGCCAGTAAGGCTCCGGCGAGGCCGACTACCATACCGACAGGCCTAAGCCATAACGGTATATTAAAGGATAGCTTTGCATCAAATTGCTGCACGGACACTGCCAGCCATACCCAAAACAGCACAAAGCAGGTAGCATAAAAAACACCACGTAGTGCAATAAATATTTGATGCCAGTTTTGAGTTGATCTTTTCAAGAGTCTGTAGATATTCTACTGCCAGTATCAGCATTGTAGCTAATATACATCATTTTATACAGAGATAAAAATATATATTTCTCATTATAACATTTAATATAACCAGCTGAGCAGAGAGAGGCCTGGTGAATACACAGGTTAGACAGCTTTAGTAATTGATTTTGTTTTATCGAGATATTACACACTTCTTAATTATTGTATAATTCTTCGATTTCAGTTCATAGAAATAAATTCCTGAACTAACGGGCTTGTTATTTTTATCATTTCCATCCCACAAAACAGAATGCCGGCCAGCAGTAAGCCGGGAACTGATCAGTGTTTTCACTTTCTGGCCGTTAACATTGTAAATGTCGAGAGTCACAAACGAGGATGTTAGCGACAGATCAAACGAGATGGTTGTGGATGAATTGAATGGGTTGGGGTAATTACCAAAAAGTATTGTATTGTCTGGTATATTCATTTGTTCTTCTTCAACAAAAACACCATCATTATTATAGACATAAACAGAACCGGATTCAACCCCGTTTTCATCATCATAATAAGCGCCAATCATTGCATATTCTCCATCAATGGATGCTGATATGCCGAAATGATCATTAGTCGCACCATCGGAGGCGATTATCTTTGAATGCTCCGTCCAGATTGTACCATTTCTTTGAAATAAATAGGCAGAACCGGAATTATCCCCATTATCATCATCCCAATAAGCACCAATCGCAGCATAATCTCCAGATATAGAAACAGATCTACCGAATCCATCCTCAGTCGCACCATCGGATGCAGTTACCTTTGCCTGTTGTGTCCAGGTGGTCCCATTTCTAAGAAAGATATAAGCAGAACCGGATTCAATTCCATTATCATCATCCCAATAAGCGCCAATCACAGCATAATCTCCGGATATAGAAACAGATATACCAAAATAATCCTCAGCTGAACCATCGGATGCTGTTAACTTGGCCTGCTGTGTCCATGTGGTTCCGCTTCTATGAAAGATATATGCAGAACCGGAATTATATCCATTATCATCATCCCGATAGGAACCAATTAAAGCATAATCTCCCGAGATGGAAACCGGATAGCCAAAATGATCCTGATCTGCACCATCGGATGCGTTTATTTTTGCCTGCTGCGTCCAGGTAGTTCCGTTTCTATGAAAGATATAAGCAGAACCCGAATTATTTCCATTGTCATCATCACGATGAGCATCTATCAATGCGTAATCTCCTGATATGGAAACCGATGTTCCGAAATAATCCTCATACGCACCATCGGATGCGGTTAATTTGGCCTGCTGTGTCCAGGTGGTTTCGCTTCTGTGAAAGATATAAGCAGAACCGGAATTACTGCCATTATCATCATCGCAATAAGCTCCGATTACAGCATAATCTCCTGATATGGAAACCGATATGCCGAAAAAATCCTCAGCAGCGCCATCGGATGCGGTTAGTTTGGCCTGCTCCGTCCAGGTAGTTCCGCTTTTGTGAAAGATATAAGCAGAACCGGAATTATATCCATTATCATCATCCCAATATGCGCTTATCACCGCATAATCTCCATCTATGGAAACTATATAGCCGAAATGATCATAAGACGCACCATCGGATGCAGTTAGTTTTTGTTCGTTATCCCAGTCTGCGTATAAAGTGTTACAAAGCAATAAAACAGTAATTACAAATAAGGTTTTCATAGTACACTCCTTTCTGGGTTAGTTAAAAATCAAAGATTAGTATGTGTTCTACATTTTAGAACTACAACAAATTTACTACTTATTATACTGTTTGTCAAGGAAATATTCGCATTTCTTATTTGAAGCTTAATGCTTTACATTGATTCTCGTGCTATAGATTTAATTTGTAATGATAAACTTATCTTTGCACTTTTCAATGACCAAAACCACCATTACATACAGCCGTATCTGGAATGTTGCTTACCCGATCATACTCGGCAGTGTTGCACAAAACCTGATCAATTTTACCGATACTGCTTTTCTTGGAAGGGTAGGAGAGATTGCATTGGGAGCAGGCGCCCTGGGTGGTATTTTTTACCTGGCTATCATGATGTTGGGACTGGGCTTTGGAACAGGCGCCCAAATAATAATCGCAAGGCGTTACGGTGAGAAAGAATTGAAGAAAGTAGGGCCTGTAGTTGACCATTCAATTGTCTTTCTGATATTACTTTCGGTAATTACCTTCAGCCTGTTGCAATATGGGATGGATGCTTTATTAAAAGTTACCGTGCAATCCGAAGCGGTCTTTAAGGCTACGGTCGAGTACCTGAATATTCGCTCGTATGGTGTTTTCTTTGCATTCCTGAACATGGTATTCAGGGCGTTTTATGTCGGCCTTGCCAAAACCAAAGTCATTACATATACCACCTTTGTGATGGCAGCAGTAAACATTGTTCTCGACTATGTGCTGATCTTTGGTAAATGGGGCGCACCTGAAATGGGCATCGAAGGTGCGGCACTGGCTTCGGTTATTGCAGAGGCTACTGCACTGCTGTTTTTCTTTATCTATACATCGGCTACAATTAAGTTTGCTGATTACGCATTGTTTCGGTTCGTGCATATAACATTCCGGCAAATGATTTCCATCCTGCGTATTTCTGTCCCCATGATGATGCAATCATTTATTTCCCTTTCGGTGTGGTTTGTGTTTTTCCTGATCATTGAGAAACTGGGTGAAGCTTCATTGGCGGTTTCTAATATCATCCGTAGTGTTTTTGTATTACTGATGATGCCTATCTGGGGTTTTGCTACCGCGACGAATACCCTTGTGAGTTATTTGATTGGCCTGAAACAAGAGAATGAGGTAATGGCGCTGATCCGGAAAATTGCTGTGCTGACTTTCGCCGGGGTTGCTTTAATTGTAAGTTTTGGCCTGGTATTTCCAAAGCTTGTGATGGAGGTTTATACCAACGATCCAACACTTGTTGAAATGGGGATTCCGGTTCTTTATGTGGTCAGCCTCGGAGCTTTATTCCTGTCGATTGGTTTTATTTATTTTAATGGTGTTTCAGGTACCGGAAAAACCAACATAAGCCTAACCATTGAAGTTATTGTCCTGAGTATTTATTTGTTTTACACCTATTCGCAGGTTTATATTTTTGGTGCTGATATTACCCGGACATGGACGGCTGAATTGGTTTATGGTTCGCTGCTGGCAATCTTTTCGTTTGCCTATTTGAAAACCAACAGATGGAAGCATAGCAAGGTATAAATCAGTGTATTTTCTTACTTTATTTTTGAAAACCGGAAAGCTTCAGATTAACGTATTTTGTCCATAAGCCACTTAGCATGATTTGCTATTTCCTCAGAATATAAGTAGTTTTACGAATAAATAAACCAACCATGAAACTTTCCAGGCCAAAAAAGATTGCACTGATTATTACCTCAGTAGTAATACTTGCATTAGTTATTGCTGTAGTTATCATTAACTTCTACGTGGGGTCTTTAATCGAGGGCAAGATCAGGGAGGCTTTAAAGAAAAGTGATACAAATTTTGAAGTATCCATCAGGAATGTCAATTTCAATATCATTTCGGGCAATATAAAAATTCTTGATCTTAAAATCCAACCCGACAGCAACTTGCTGGAAAGTATAAAAAATGGAGAAGCACATATAGGATCGGTACAAAGTGCTGAAATTCCCCTGTTCAAAATAGCTGGGATTAATCTTTACAAAGCAATAGTAGATGGTTATATTGATCTAAGAAAAATAGAATTGAGGCAAGCGCATATTACTTTTTACAGGGGAAGAAAACCAAAACAGGAGATTAAGCAAAAAGGCAATAAAAAGACATTCAGAACAGACTCGATCTATCTTAAAGATTTGAATGGCGTTGATTTGAAAAGGATTGTTTTCAAGCGATGTAAAGTTGACGTTTACGATTTGGTTGATGAAAAATTTATCATGCAAAGTGGTGAAATCAACCTGGAACTAACCGAGCTTGACCTGATTGAAAAACCGGAAAAAATTGATGTATTCAGAATGGGCTTTGACCACTTCAAACTGGAACTGTCAATCGATGAATTCAAGTTGCCGGGCGGGTGGTATAACCTGAGTGTTAAACACCTACGATTTGATATGGTTGATTCAAGCATTCGTATTAAGGGTTTGAAGTACTGGCCGCAATACATTGACCTGGACAAAATGGCCAGGGACCTGAAATTTACGAAAGAGATATTCAACCTCGATATTAAGCATATTGATGTTTACCAACTTAACGCAGGCAGAATGGTAAACCAGGGTGAAGTTTATATAGATAGTATCTTGGTTAATGGTATGAGTTTAAACATTCTAAAAGACAAAAGATATCCTTTTAATGAAAAATTGCGTCCGAAACTCCCGCAACAGTTATTAAAAACAATGAAATTGCCACTGGATATCGGAAAGATCAAAGTTGAAAAAAGTTACCTGAGGTACCAGCAGAAAATGCCGGATCAGAAGGAATTGCTGACAGTGACATTGAATAAGATGAAAGCGAATATTAGTGGCATTTCATCTGTTAAAGACAGTATAAAAAAAGGAGAAGTTCTCAAGATACGTCTTAATGCAAAATTGATGGATAAAGCAAATATGGATATTCGTTTTGTCATGTTTTTGAATAGCAGATCGGATACCATGTTTTATTCGGGCTCTTTGGGATCATCCATGTTTAAACCTTTTAACCAGGCACTTGTTCCGGCACTGGGTATTGAGGTAAAAGCAGGTAAATTAAACAGCATTGTTTTTAATGGTTCGGCGAACAGTCATTTTTCAAAAGGCAAAATGACAATGAAATATGAAGGCCTGGTAGCAGAAGTGTTTAAAAAGGAATCAAAAGACAAAAATAAATTTATGACCTGGGTGGCCAATAGCGCGGTTCATAAAAACAACCCCGGAAAGAAAGGGAAACTGCGGGTTGCCCATATTGAATTTGAGCGAGTGATGTACAAAGGTTTTGGCAATTTCATGTGGAAATCGGTACAGAGTGGCCTTGTTAATACCATATCGCCAACGGGCAAACATGAAAAAGTGGATACGCCAGATAAAAATGAACCAAAAGAGAAAGCAAAAAAAGAGAAGGTAAAAAAGAAAGAAAAACATAAAAAGTAAATTGAATCAATTTCATTGTTAGGGCTGGTAGAATTTATCCACTCAAGTCTTATCTTTGTCACCATGAAAACTTCACCTGTTTTTTTAGATACCAAACCGGTTTCGTATATAATTGGTGATGGCGCATTGGCCTATTCAAAGCGTTTGCTAAAAGATTTCCCGCGAATTATCATATTGCTGGATGAAAACGTGAAGGAACATTGCCTGCCTGTTTTTAAAAGTTTCATACCCGAAGTTAGTATCAGCGGTGTGATTTGTATTAAAAGCGGTGAAGACAAAAAGAATCTCGATCAGGCCAGGTATATCTGGGATGAACTAACCAAGATGAATGTTGATAAAGATGCTTTGCTGATCAATCTTGGAGGAGGAGTAGTATCCGACATCGGTGGGTTTGCAGCAGCCACATTTAAAAGGGGTATTCCGTTTATCAACTATCCGACTACATTACTTGGTATGGTTGATGCCGCAATTGGTGGTAAAACCGGCGTTGATTTCATCGGCTTCAAAAACCAGGTGGGCTTGTTTATTGATCCCCGATCAGTTGTCATCGACCCAGTTTTCCTGAAAACACTCGACGAAAAACAATGGCAATCGGGTTTTGCCGAAGTACTCAAATATGGATTGATCATTGATCGTGAACTTTGGAAAATATTGAGAGGTAAAAAGATATCAGACATTGATAACTGGAATGAGATCATCATGAAAGCCGCCCGCGATAAGATTGATATCGTGAAAAGTGACTTCCTTGAAAAAGGCATCCGTAAAAATCTCAACTTCGGGCATACTATCGGCCATTCGTTTGAAAGCTATTTTTTGAAAAAAGATAAGCCAATTACACACGGGCAGGCAATTGCTGCCGGTATGATCTGCGAGACATGGCTGTCGCAGAAAATTTATGATTTTGAAGATGAATGCCTCGAAGAGATTGTGAATATGTTCGATATAAATTTCGACAGGCTCGACATCAGTGAAGATATAATTCCCACATTGTTAGACCTAATGCGACAGGATAAAAAAGTGAGAAAAGGTAAGCTGAAATTCAGTTTGTTGCGTAAAATCGGTAAGGCCATTCATCATGTTGAGATCAGCCCCGAACAGGTTGTTGGAAGTTTAAAGTTTTATATGAACAAAAGCTGGTAATACATGGATAAACTAGGTTTAATACTTTGCTCCGGCCAATTAAAAGGCAGCATTCATTTACCCGGTTCAAAAAGCATCAGCAACCGCTTACTGGTTATGAGTAAACTTGCGGAATCCAACACTGTGTTTGAAAATCTTTCAACTGCTGATGACACAATACGGTTATTAAAGAGCCTCAATGAAATTGAAAATTTCTGTTCATCACGAATTCCAATGATTGTGGATGCTGGGAATGCGGGGACTGTTTTCCGTTTTCTTACAGCATATTTATCAATTTGCGAAGGCAAATGGCTGCTAACCGGTACTGAACGGATGAAAAAAAGGCCGGTAGGTGGATTAGTCAAGGTGTTGACAGAACTCGGGGCAGATATTGTTTACACCGGTGATGAATCATTTCCGCCATTGCGCATTGAAGGCAATGAACTTCAGGGTAGTTCTGTGCGTGTTGAAGCTTCAAAAAGCAGCCAGTTTGTTTCGGCGCTGATGCTGATAGCTCCTTATCTTGAAAATGGACTTGTTATCAGGTTGAAGCAAAAACCTGTATCATTTTCCTACATTAAAATGACTGCCAGTTTGATGAAGCAGTTTGGGGTTAATGTTCAAATGGAGGAGAAAACAATTTCTATTGAGCGTGGTAATTACGAATTGAAAGAAATGTATGTTGAACCTGATTGGAGTTCAGCTTCTTACTGGTACGAGATTGTTGCACTTTCGAATGATGCCGATATTTTCCTGCCGGGATTTGTAAAGAAGAGTGTTCAGGGCGACAGCCTTTGTGCTGATTTATTCAAACAGTTAGGTGTAAGAACTACTTTTAAAAAGGACGGTATCAGGCTTCAAAGTACAGGTGAACTGACTACATTTTTTGAATTCGATTTTACTGATTACCCTGATCTGGTGCCTGCTGTGGCGCTTACTTGTGCTGCCAGACAAATTCCCGCCACTTTTAATGGAATAAGTCATTTGAAATACAAAGAATCCGACCGGCTGAACAGCATGTCGAAAGAACTTTTGAAGATAGGGGCAACGCTGGAGAAAGGAAAAGGTTCTCTTAAATTAATCCCTCTCAAATCGTTTGATGTAAAAAAGAAAATTGCCTTTGATACACATGGCGACCACCGCATAGCGATGTGCCTTACACCCCTGGTCTTGAAGTTTAAAGAATTAACTATTAACGACCCTGATGTTGTAACAAAATCATATCCAGGCTTTTGGGAAGATATTAAAAGTATCGGCCTGGCCGATGTTGAAAAAATTTAAATGCTAAATATTATTTCAATGTGCTAAAATCAATTTATCACCCTTTTTATACCATTTTTAAGTACTGAGACTTGAAAATTCAAAAGTAAACCAAGTTTATAACTTCCCAATCTTAAGTATGTAAGAACTTGTGCGGTATGAACATCATTAAGTACCTCAACAGTCTTAATTTCAATTACTACCTTTTCTTCAACCAACAAATCTATTCTATATCCATGGTCGAGTTTTACTTCTTTATAGACAATGGGCATTGGTTTTTCTTTTTGGACCTTCAAACCCTTTTGTTTTAATTCATATAATAAACATTCCTGATAAGCTGATTCTAACAATCCTGGTCCCAACTGTTTGTGTACTTCAATAGCACAACCAATAATCTTTTTTGATAAATCATTTTTAATCATAATTACCGTTTTAACTTTGTGAAACTTGGTGTTTTCTCTGTGGTTCTTTGTGTAATAGCTATTTCACAGAGTTGCTCAAAGAAGTCACAGAGTTGCTCAAAGGTATGATAAACAAGACTATAATTAAAAACATCTCCAGCACATTTCCAAAGGAGTTCTTCGGACAAAATAATATTTTGCCTATTTAAGCAGTCTCTAAGTACGAATTGTAAACCTCTTTTTTACCTTTGCGCAAACAATCACCATGGAAGTAGATATTTTTATCCCTTGCTTTATCGACCAGCTTTATCCGCAAACCGGATTTAACATGGTTAAGGTACTTGAAAAAGCCGGGGTGAAAGTGCATTACAACACTGAACAAACTTGCTGCGGTCAGTTTGCTTTTAACAGTGGCTACTGGGACGAAGCAAAAAAACTGGGCGTAAAGCTTATTAAAGAATTCAGCAACAACCGCCCCATTGTCGGGCCTTCGGCTTCCTGCATCGGATACATTAAGAATTATTTCGATGAGATGTTTCACAATTCGGCTTACCACAACGAATACAAACAATTACAGCGCAACATATACGAGGTGACTGATTTTTTAGTGAACGTTATTAAGGTAACGGAATTTGGTTCGGTTTTCGAGCATAAAATTACCTACCACGATTCGTGTGCTGCCCTGCGTGAATACGGCCTGAATGATGAGCCACGTACTTTGCTTAAAAATGTAAAGGGCCTTGAACTGATCGAAATGGAAGCCAGGGATACCTGCTGTGGTTTTGGCGGCACCTTTTCTGTAAAATTCGAACCCATTTCTTCAGCTATGGCCGAGCAAAAGGTAGAACACGCCCTGGATACCGGTGCCGAATACATCGTTTCCACCGACTCCTCCTGCCTGATGCACCAGTACGGGTACATTAAAAAACACAAACTGCCGCTGAAGGTTGCCCATGTGATGGATGTGCTGGCGAGTGGAATTTAGGGGGGATCTCGGGGTTTCGATGGTTTTGCTTTTTTCGACTTTAACTGCTTTTGATTCTGACTTTTTCTTAAAAACATTCTGGAGTGCTGGAGTAGTGGAATATTGGAGTAGAATCAATGTTTAATACACCCCAATACTCCATCACTCCAATCCTCCTGTTCTTCGCAAGAATGACTTAAATGACTGTAGTTTTGGCCAAGTGGGGATTATTCCTTGTCAGGATAAAGAGTACCACCCTTGGTAAGCCATGATACACCGAAAGCTACCAGTGTAATTGTTTCGGCCCAGAAAACAAAACCGGATGTTGAACCCTGTTTATGAAAAAAGTTCAGGTAAACAGCGATGGCAATTATGCATAAAACCATAACGACACCACAGATTATATAAATCTTATTTCTTGTCAGTTTTTGTGGTGTTGGCTTGTCATCTTTCTGGGTAAACAGGAATAACGAATACACAGCCAGGGTAAGAAAAAAGAGAGCTGCACAAGTAATATGAATTGTGCCAATCAGATCTCTTGGTCCTTCTTGTGTGGTTGGGAACCAGGCTACACCCAAGGCAAACAAGCCAGCCACATTTCCCGCCCAGTTATCCCATTTGTCGTAACCGCTGTAAAAAAACATAAATAAAGCTATAGCACAGATAGCGCCAACGAATACATTACCCATTTTGCTATAGTAATAATAGCTGATTGATTTTTCAATGATCTCTCCTTTAAAAATGAAGAAAACGCCGAGCATGAGCACGAACGGTAACAACATACCAATCCACCCTACTGCTTTCCGTAAGGCCAGGTACGAATGGGTAAGAGATTGTTTGTCTTTTGGTTTCATTTTGATTTTGATTTTAATTGGTTTTTAACGGTTGCAATATGAAAAGTTGAGCATTTGAAACTCCAATATTTCAATTTACCACACCGCTTACTTATTGTTAATATACTCATATTTAGCACTATCTGCCCAATTTATTATATTGCGTTTTAGGGGCTGGGCTTTTCTCTAATACAATTATTCTATTTAAACTTTTGTGAAAAAAATAACCTTGATAATCCAAATGATTGTCATTTAACTTTGTTATAAGTAGAATAGCAAATGACACACCATAATTATTATCCTCGATAATACCAAACATTGTTGCAACATCCTGTGGACTTGGTATCAAGCTATACTTCGGGTGAGAATGCCATTCACCAATGTAATAACCTGATTTCAGTTTGAAATGTTTCCGTAAAAGCCTATCCGACTTTTTAATACCTCGAATAAAAGTTGAAATTGAAAACTTATTATCTTCATCAGAAATTGAAATATCAATTAATTCAAAACTCTTGTCTTCAATTTTTTTTCCAATTAAGATTCCTCCGGTTTCATAATCACCAGATTTTCCTAGAGCACGTTCAATTTTATGCTTCACAAACGGAGTAATCTTAAAAGTTATCTTCGACATTTTTTAAAATTGTATCATTTGCAATTTTTAGTACCTCTGCCTCTGTTAATCCTAACTCTGACTCTATTTGCTTATTACCATAACAAACAAAACAGTTGGTATATGAAATAAATTTCGATGTATTCACTTTAATACACTCAAATTCTTGTTTAAAAATCCATTTCTTTTCATTGCCCCATAGAACAATATTAGATTTAGATTTAAATTCTTCAAGAGCTGTTGAATAAAGTATTTCGAGTGACATTTTTGCTGTAAATAAGGAAATGAATTTAGCATCAATGCTAAGCGCTGGAGTAGGTAATATTTCACCTTCTTCAGTTTCATTATAATTGATGAATTTGTTGGTAGGTATATCATCAAAACCTTGTTGTGTTTCTAATATCCTAGAAAGCATATTGTGCATGCATTCAAAACAAGGTGTTATTTCTGGTATAACTCTTATAATTTCTCCTCCATATCCCATTGGATATACTTTAGAATGAAGTGAAGGTATTTTATATTGCCAACAAAATTCATTGATAACTTCCTCTATCTCTGCTGTCGCATTTATTATTAAATCTGAGTTATTAATTTTCTCACTAACATAACTTGGAATAGTAATTATTTTAACATCAATACATTCAATTTTAATAAAGGGATTTATCTTAAATAATTTGTTTTGTAACGCTCGGGTCTTTTTTAAACCAATATCTTTTAAATTACACGTATGTCTACTTACATTCTCTACCGTCAAATATTCATCATCTATTAATATTAAATCTGAAACACCAGATTTTACAAATTCCTCAGCAATAACACTGCCTGCTGATCCACAACCAATTATAGTTACCTTTTTATTTTTAATTGATGAAGCTTTTTGATTATCAGGTATTCTTGAAAATAGCTTAGTTAAATCTTGATTATAGCAACCAGCATATTCAACTTTTTCTTCCTTATATTTAAGTTTTGAATATAATTCTGCCCTATTATCAATAAAAAATACTACTTGCTCTACTTTATCAACTTCGAAGTATTTATTAATCTCTTCATTCGCCAAAATATTCTTAATTGCTAAAAATTCTTTGAATAATTGTAAGTCCTCCTTGAAAACAATTGACTGCAGTTGCTGAAGTGTAGCTTTTATCCACACCCCTTTGGTTTTGGGGAATAATACATTGAGCCCCCAAATTTTTAAATACTCACTTTTAATAATCTGTTTGTAATATTCTTCATCTGGCTCATTTTCTAGCAAAATTGGGTTTACAATTATTCTATTATCATCTAAAGTATTGTAGCAATGAATGCTACCTATTCCTCTATTTTCTGGTATGGATAATGGATATGGAACTATACATTGAATTTTCCTTTTAGTTATATCTAGCTTTGTAGGTTCAGCTTCTTCGTAAACTTCTAACTTACCTGTTTTATTTTCAATCATGTCTAAAGCTGCTAATAATAGTTTTTCTAAACTTTTTATGATATCAACAGCTGACAATGAGGAGTTCCATGTTTTATCTCTAATATCTAGGCAAAAAGCTGAACTAATAAATTGGTGGTTTCCAACCCAATTTTTCTCTCTTCCTTTCGGATAAATATATGGGACTGAAAAAGGATAATTTTTAGGGTATTTAAGTTCAAATGGGAAGCTGATAAAACCACCAACTTTAGCTGGAAGATATAACGTCCCTGATAGCCAAAGCAATTCATTTTTTATAAAGAATTCAAAATCATTCGTTTTCCATTCGTCATTAATTCTTATCTTTTCTCTGACAAAAATGTGCTTCTTATCATCCCACCATTTCATTTTTGAAATCCTTCTCTTTTGGTTTTAGGTAGTTTTTTAGGTAATTCAGTATCTATGTTTTGATCCACATTCGCGGATAAAAAAGAGGCGGTCGATGTTAGTAGTCCTTTATTCTTTATATTACTGAATGTTTTATTTATCATTTCACTGCCCAAAATCGGTGAAAATGATTCTTGAATTTTGCTTATTTCTTTTAGTTCAAAAGATAATGATATATCTGATTTTAATTTATTCAACCATTTGTAAAAATTTTCCTGTTTCTTTTGGGTTTCTGGCCATTTATCAGCAAAATTTTCATCTTCATTTACGGGATTTCCAATCCACTTTATCCATTTACCATGTTCAGGTGAAAACTTTTCTTCAATAAAAGATTCCATAGTATTAACTACATTTGCTAATGCAGAAATTATATCAGTCTCTTTATTATATGCTTTTGATGATAGGGTAGTAATAATAATTGATATTGGCTTATCCTCATCTCCATCAAACATTATATCTCGGTGTCTTTTCAGAATTTGTACAACTCTTTGAAGAGGTAGTTTTTCCTTTTGATAATTTGGTATTGGATTAACAGATTCGCTTAAAAACACAGATTTTCGACTAGAAATACTACACCTTTCTTGGAACCATGCAGCATATCCAAAGGGATTACTTTTATTCCAGGAATCAGGATTGGTCTCTTCATAATAATTATCTTCTTGATTATCTGTAATTCTTATTGCCGTTTTTTCAAAATCTTTAAAGTCAGTCGAAGAGAATGCTTTTTCAAGTATGATCCTGTGTCCTTCTGAAACAATTGATGGTAAAATATCCATATGATATTTTGATGAATCTGAGTAGTTCAAAGTCCAACATCTTCGTCCTTCTTCATCAAGCATTTCCCTGTATGTTTTTTTATCTTTTAGTCTATCTCCTACAATTTTTTTCAAATGATACTGTGTCCAATCAGGCTTTTTACCTTCTAATCTACAGACTAAGTCTACGTCTAATTCATCCGATTCATTTATCGGTTTTATCATTGTACCGAGGAGAAATGAACCTTGAGGTAAAACCTCTGGTTTGTAAGGAGAAAGCATTGATTTTTCATCAGCTAACCAACTACCAACTGCTTGGTAGCTTTGAACTGCGAATTTATACTGTGTTTCAGTAATATCAAGATTGTTTCCGATTTCTTCTAGAATCTCATTAAACTGATTTTTAATCTCATTTGTTAACATAGGTTTTAGTTTTATATTTTAATTGTTTTGTAAAAGCCATCTCTATACTTATTTTGGTCGTAAATTATTAATTTCATATCAGCTTTTGGCATCCATATACGACCAAATTCTATTGATGTAGCAACTGGCATTGCAGGAAAAATATGAAGTATATTATCTTGTCCATGTTTAGATTTTGCAGTATCAAAGAAATGTCTGCAAATTTTCCTAAATTCAGATAAGATAGATTTGGACTTCAAGAAATCATTATTTGGTTTATCATGCGTTATTGTCCAAATACTAGTTTTAGAACTAAAAAGTTTTTCAATTCTATCATTTGTAATTGTCGCACTCAATGAAATATTAAGAATAGGAATGCCATCATAATCAACGGGTTTAATCAATTTAAAACCTTTGAAATCATTTTTATTTTGCCATTTCCATGATGCAGGTTCTCGATGTCTTTGATAAACATCTACATCATATAAATCTGTAAAAAGTGTACCCAACTTAATTAATAATGGCTGCGGAGCTAAACCAAATAAAGAAAAGGATTTAACACTATTATGAATTTTAATTGGTTCAATATTTTCTTGAAACTGTCTTTCTAAATTTTTTAATTCTAATTCCCAAAATAAATCTTCTTTATCTTTTATTAGGCTATTTTTAATTCCAAGCTCAATACCATAATTGTCATTAGGAAATTTATCTGGAAGGACAGCTTGTGCAGAAGATTGAAAACATAAAGGAGAACCTTGATTCCCTATATTTGAACCGTAAAAAACAAGATGTGTCTTGTTTTGTGGGATTAATGAAGTTAATAGTTCAACTCTTTTTTCATGTTCTTTCTTCATTTGAACTAGAAGTTTCTCCAGATGACCATCTACATCTTCTTTGTCAATTAATCTGTGATGCTCATCACACATTAGCATAAGATTGCTGAACGATTTTGCAAGTAGGGGAGAACGAACCATGTCACCTCTTGGACCATCGGGACTATCTGCTATAATATGAGCAATATAAGCTTTGTTCATTTTAGCCATTGTCAAATCGTCTCTCCATAATGCTTTATTACAGCCAGAATATTCGCACCTACCTCCAGACAGTGTCCAAAGTTGTACTTTTACCTTTTCTGGAATATTTGTTTTTGACATTCGTTTATATTATTTCTTGTGGTTCCTTTGCCTTGCCCCTAACTTCTTATATCCAAACAAAACCTAACTTTATCCACCTGAATTTACCGGATAACACAACTTTTTATTTGCTTTTATCCATGAATAAAAATGCAGAAAACAAGTAAACCCGATTGTAAGATTCCATATCGAATTGGATTAGGTTTTGGTTATTACAATAATAAAGAAAATATTAACACAACGGTAATGTAGTTAGTAACTTGGGGTTGTTTGCTGGATACTGCCTGCCCGACCGTAGCGGAGCGAAGGCGGGGATACTTGATGCTGGATACACCCCGAACCCAAACCACGTAACCCGCCTGCCCGCCGAATCCGCCGGTTGGCGGAGAAGGAGGATACCCCGCATTACCTGCTCAAACAAAATACAATTGCATGCTATTTAATTCAAGTGCAGTAAGCTTGCCATAGCCTTTCATATTGGAATATACACAACCGGTATCAAGATTAATTACCGGGCTGTTACGCTGAATAATTTCTTTGCAAGCGGCTAAAGTAATAGCCATGTGCCCGTGAATGATGGTTTTTCCGGCCAGGGCAGGGTGTTTGTATTCGGTATGGCTTGTCCACGTGAGGTGGAATTTGTTTTCGAAAGGATCATCCGCTTCGTTATCAAATCCTGCATGTACAAATAAGTAATCTTCAAAAGAATAGTAAAGTTTTAAGCTTTTGAAAAAATCAATGTAAGTCTGGTCGAGTTCATTAATTGTGTTAATCTCAAAACTTAGCAATGTTGCGTAACCGCCATTATACATCCACAGCAATAAAAACTGACCACCCTTAAAAGCATCAATCAACATGGATTCATGATTGCCCATCAGGGGGATAATGTCAAATCCCTGGTTTTGCAATTCGATAATGTAATCGATAACATCCTTGCTTTGTACCCCTCTGTCGATATAGTCGCCAAGTAAAACAAGCTTGTCGTTTTTTTTAAGTTCAATTTTGCGTTCAACCAATTCCCGAAATGAACCAAAACAACCATGAATATCTCCAATTGCAAATATTCTTTCGTTCATGTTGTAAAGTTAGTGCCATTGGAAAAAATATGTTTGCAAATGTTTCAGATAAAAAATATGATCTGGTTCAATATTTTCTTCAACTACTTTAACATTCGCCGGTATTCCAATAATCACCTTGTTTTCATCCGGCAAAAAAAGGGTAGGCTTTGCGACTATTCCATATTCCACGACACGGGGGCTGTCCCATCCAAATATTTCACAAATTTTAATGAAATCGTTTTTTTTATCTCGTATGTCTGAACGTGAAACCTATGACACTATGAAAAAAAATGGTTTAACTCCCGGCAAAATCTATTCCTTCGAACAGCATGCTTGAGGTTCTCCACGACGACATTTCATAAACATCGTTGCCCATGGCTGCCAGCTTTTTCCAGAATTCCAGTGCATTGCCGGTAATGTTCATTTCATAAACAGGAATGGTAAACTCCCCATTTTCGATGAGCACACCTCCAATTCCAAACGAAAAATCGCCGGTGGTTGAATTTGAATTTCCACCATTAAAGTTGGTCACAAATATTCCTTTGTTAACCGACTTGATCATTTCCTTAAGCGACTGGTTGCCATAGTCAAAAATCAGGTTCGATGCACCGTTTGAAGTTGGCTCCATCCCTAATTTTTTACCGTAATAATTGTCTATATAATAGTTCTTTAAAACTCCGTTTTCAAT
>JAUVKF010000043.1 GCA_030596395.1 Chlorobiota bacterium
TGAAAAGGCAATTGGCTCTTATAAAGTCAAAGGGATTGAATTCTTAGTAAATAAAAGAAATAATAAATTTAGCACATGGTTGAGTTATACTCTCGCTGATAACAAATATACTTTTAATGATTTTCAAGAAATAAATTTCCCTAACAATATTGATATTACACATGCTATAACTTTTGGCTCATCATTTTCAACCGGGAATTTTAAAGTTGCTGCCGGCTTTAATTGGTACTCTGGAAAGCCAACAACTAAACCTGTTTCCGGCGAAGAAATTATTGAAAATGAAATAAACTATGAAGCAGCCAATAGCAGTAATTTAGATGAATATTTACGTGTAGACTTTTCGGCAACATATAAGTTTAAAATTTATAAAAACATCAGGGCTCACGTGGGTGCTTCAATATGGAATAGTTTAAATAAAAAAAATACGTTGTCTAGCTATTATCGCGTGGAGAATGATCTTCCTATCGAAATACAACAAACTTCATTGGGCTTAACTCCCAACTTAACTTTTAGAGTGAAGTTTTAATAATACTGTAATTTTTTCCTTAATTGGTGCTAACGTCAGACCAGCTTAAAGAATGGTTTGAAGGCTAGGAATCAAGAAGAGATATTTGGTATTACATAAACTTACCGTAATGCACCTCGTCCATCAGCGATTGAGCAACATACTCCATGCTGTTTAACTCAAGGGCTACCAGGTTACCATAGCCCGGACGGTTTGAAAAGTAAATGCCATTGTCAATACCAATTGCCTTTGTTCCCGGTGTTTTCACAGCCATATCAATGTATTCGAGGTTAACCGGCACATGGCCATGAATAATCTTTTTTTTGAGTTTTTCCGGATCAACCTGGTACTCCCTTATCCAGATCATGGCAAACTTATCTTCGAAAGGGTCGTCATTCTCAAAATTCATCCCGGCATGAACGATTACAAAATCATCCAGCTCAACAAAATATTCCAGATCTTTCAACCAGTCGATATACTTTTGCGGGATATCGCGTGGGCGTTCAACATCCCAGCTTTCAAGCGCCTGTTTACCTCCATAGGTTTCCCACTCTTTCTGTGTACTGGTTTTAGGCCTGATGCCCAGAAAACTTCTTACATCCTGGTCTTCTTCCCATGCCGTAATGCAGTAATCCTCATGATTGCCCATTAATTTTCTCACCTTATACCCTTCCTCCTCAAGGTTCATGATGTAATCAATCACACCTTTGCTGTCGGGTCCACGGTCAATGTAATCCCCGAGAAAAATCAGCTGATCATTTTTATCAGGCTCTATTTGATTTTCGATCAGCGTTTTAAGCGTTAATATGCAACCATGAATGTCGGGGATAACCCATTGTTTTCTCATATAGATAAAATTCTCAACAAAAATATTCAATATTATGTAAATCTAATCGGTTAATCCAAATTAACATACTTTTGCGCATCATAAAATTTCAGAATTACAATTCAAAATCATGAGTACGGCAACCAATAGAAAAGTATTATTAATGATTCTTGACGGATGGGGAATAGGAGATAAATCCCTGTCGGATGGCATATTTCAAGGCAACACTCCGTATATTGACAGTCTGAAGAAAAAGTATCCAAATTCTGAATTATTGACCTGTGGTAAAAATGTTGGCTTACCCGATGGTCAAATGGGTAATTCGGAAGTTGGACACCTGAATATTGGAGCAGGAAGAATTGTTTATCAGGATTTGGTTAAAATAAATTTAGCCATTCAGGATAACACGATAGCAAAAAATCCGCAACTGATTAACGCTTTTACTTACGCAAAGGAAAACAGGAAAAGCGTACATTTTCTCGGTCTTGTTTCGGATGGAGGAGTACATTCAATGGACACACATTTATATAAACTGTGCGATTTGACCCAAAGTTATAATTTAGATAAAGTATATATCCATGCGCTAACAGATGGTCGGGATACAGATCCAAACAGTGGCAAAGGATATGTAAAAAACCTCCTAAACCATTTAAAGGTTTCCAATGGTCAAATTGCTTCATTAACAGGCCGGTATTATACAATGGATCGTGATAATCGTTGGGAAAGGGTAAAAAAGGGTTATGATGCGATGGTTGATGGAAAAGGCAAAAAATCAACCGATATTTTACAATCGATTCAGGAGTCATATGATGAAGGTGTAACAGATGAATTTATAAAACCTATCATAATGGTTGATGATGACGGTCAACCTATCGGAAAGATTAAGGATGGAGATGTTGTGATTTGTTTCAATTTCAGGACCGATCGTCTACGACAAATTACCATGGCCCTTTCTCAGCAAAACTTTCATGAATATGGAATGCACACTTTGGATTTGGAATATTATACAATGACCAATTATAATGATTCTTTCAAAGATATTCATGTTATTTATGGAAAAGGTAATGTAGAAAACACTTTTGGGGAAATCATTGCAAAATCAGGAAAAAAGCAGATCAGAATTGCCGAAACGGAAAAATATGCGCATGTTACTTTTTTCTTTTCGGGCGGAAGGGAAAAGGAGTTTGACAATGAAAAACGAATTCTAATCCCTTCTCCAAAGGTTGCAACCTATGATCTTCAACCGGAAATGAGTGCCTATCAGGTGAAAGACGCTATTGTTGAAGAAATAAACAAACAGGAACCTGATTTTATTTGCCTGAATTTTGCAAATGGGGATATGGTTGGGCACACTGGTGTTTATAAAGCTATCTTAAAAGCCGTTGAAGCGGTTGACAGATGTGTAAGAAAAGTAGTAGAAACAGCCCGTTCAAATAATTATGATGTACTTCTCATTGCCGATCATGGCAATGCTGATTATGCAGTTAATACAGATGGGACAGCTAATACAGCTCATTCACTAAACCCGGTTCCCTGTATTCTTGTCTCAGATAGATTTAAAAATATTAATAACGGAATACTTGCTGATATAGCTCCAACAATCCTTAGACTAATGGATATGGAAATACCTCAGGAAATGACAGGTAATGTTTTGGTAAACTAATGTATAGCAGATTGCCATATTTATTCCGGTTTCTTTTCCCAAATCTCATCTGGAATATTAAAACTTCAGCTAAAGAAATATTCCTGACTTTTGATGATGGGCCGCATCCTGATATTACACCGAAAGTCCTTGATATCCTGGATCAGTTTGATGCAAAAGCTACATTTTTTTGTGTGGGGGAGAATGTAAAGAAATATCATGAAACATACCAAATGATATTGGACAAAGGGCATAAAACAGGCAACCATACTTTCAATCATTGCAATGGTTGGAAAACACCGGCTGTTGAATATTATGAAAACATAGAAAAATGTACCAAAGTTGTTGATTCACATTTGTTCCGTCCGCCATACGGCAGAATAAAACCAACGCATATTCCTTATTTAAAGATGCAGTTTCAGATTATTATGTGGTCGGTTTTATCCGGGGATTACAACAACAAAGTAAGTCCTGAGAAGTGCCTTGAAAAATCAATACGCTATACACGTTTGGGATCAATTGTAGTTTTTCACGATAGCCTGAAAGCATCTAAAAATATGTTATTCACTTTGCCCCGGTTTCTTGATCATTTTTCAAAACTGGGTTACCGTTTTCCTTCGATACAGGCCTGAATTGATAAGCGATAAATTCGCATCTTTGTTTTCAATTAAATGCTATGTGGCGATTTGTCAAATACTCTTGTTTTGCACTGACCATTTCTATCATTTTTGGATGCGCACATCCCGGCATGCCCGGTGGCGGAGCCAAAGACATGAGTCCACCCGAAGTATTAAAAACAAACCCTGAAAACGGAAGTGCAAATTTTAGCAGCAAGAAAATAACCATCACTTTTGATGAATTTATTGAACTGGACAACATAATGCAAAAAGCGTTAATTTCTCCTCCGATGGATAAGTTGCCCGACTTCAAATTAAAAGGCAAATCGCTTCAGATAAAATTTAACGAAGAATTAAAAGACAGCACTACCTACTCAATCTATTTTGCTGATGCCATTGTTGACCTCACCGAAGGAAATCCCCTGTTGAATTATACCTACATTTTTTCTACCGGAAGTAAAGTTGATTCGTTGAGTATTTTCGGGAAAACATTTAATGCTTTTGACCTCAAGCCTCCTGAAGATGTTTTTGTTGTGTTGTATAAGGACAATAACGACACCTTGCCTCTTGATTCGTTGCCATTTAATGTGATCCCTTATTATGTTAGCAAAACAACTGTAAATGGTGAATTCCAGCTCAATGGCCTGGGTGATGATGAATATCTGATGTTTGCCTTAAAAGATTTAAACGCCAACTATATTTATGACCAACCGGGTGAGGATATTGCTTTTCTGGATTCATTAATTAAGCCGTTTTATGTACAACCCATCAACATTGACTCATTACGTGCCGATAGTACTATGTTTGTAGTATCCGACACGCTCGATGAAGAAGAGGCAGAAATGATACGCGATTCATTGATACACGATTACCTTCATGAATATGAGGCGGGCTTTCCACATATCGAATTATCGATGTTCAATGAAATTGACAGCACACAAAGATTATTGAAAGCACAGGCTGTCAGGAAAAACACCATCCAATTTTCATTTGCCTGGCCAGCCCGCGATGTTGAACTTATACCAATTAATTTTTCTGCCGATACAACATGGTATGTGGAGGAAGTCTCTAAAAATTCTGATACCCTTACCTGGTATGTTAAAACTTTAGCTATTGATACGCTTGAAATATTGGCTTTACATCAACAGGATACTTTGGATCATTTGTTTATAAAGCTTGATCCTAAAAGGAAAAAGATGGGCTTGTCGAAACGTCAGCAAAAAAAAGATGATGAAAAAAAGGAATACCTGGGTTCGGAAACAAATGTTAAAGGTGGGATTTTACTATTGAACCAACAACCCGGAATTGATTTTTTTCACCCTGTTAAATCGTTTACCAATGATTCCATCCTGCTTGTTGTTGATGAGGATTCAACGTATTCCCCCCAATTTGTTTTTATCGATTCCCTTAAAAGAAAGATTCGCTTCCCCATCATATTGGAGGAAGAAACAGGCTATCTGATCAACATACCCGACTCTTCATTTATTGACTGGAATGGTTACCATAACGCAAAAATCCAGACCAGATTCAGAACAAAATCGTTACGCGATTATGGTGTTTTTGTGCTTAGTATTAAGCCCGCTGTTACTCAGCCATACATTTTCCAATTGCTCAACGAAAAAGAGAATGTTTTGCAGGAATATTATTTCTCGTCAGATACAACCATTACTATTGAACACCTTGAACCTGCCACCTACGTGCTTAAACTTATTTTTGATGAAAATGGAAACAAAAAGTGGGACAGTGGAAATTATAAATTTCAGATCCAGCCTGAAAAAGTAATTTATAACCCGAAGAAAATACAGGTAAGGGCAAATTGGGATGTTGAAGAAGAATGGATAATTGAGTAAGATTAACGAGACTATTCTTCGTTACATCTGTTAATACACTCAATGATTTCTGTAAGTGTAATATTTTTTAATGAATAAAATATTTTTTTTCCTTCCCTTCTCGATTCGAGGACTCCTTTGTTTTTCAGGATATTAAGATGATGAGACGCCGTGGCCTGCTCTATTTTTAGCTTTTCGTAGATTTCGGTAACACTGAGTTTACTGTCTTGTGATAACAAGTCAATAATTGCTATACGCATTGGGTGCGAGATGGCCCGCAGTTTGCTTGCAACAGCTTCAAGTTTATTAATATTAATGAGTAAATGCGCCATGTCAACTGATTCAGTTTTAGCAAAATTAGAAATAAGAATTCATTGTAAACAATAATATATCTACATATATCACTTAATTAGATATTTTATACTTAATCTAAATAAGCACTCAGGCAAACATTTTGGTAAAAGAGAAGCTTGTTCCGTCAAACAGGCCTTTGTCGCTTAGCTTTAATTCGGGTATAACAAGCAAGGCCATGAATGATAAGGTCATGAATGGCGCCCTTAATTTTGAGCCCATAAAATGCACTTCCTTGTCCAGTCGATGATAAGATTCTGCTATGTTGTATCCATCGAGGCCCGACATCAACCCGGCTACCGGAAGCGGTAGGATATTATTGTTATTGTCGTGCACTACCGAAATACCACCCTTTTCAGCAATAACCAGGTTAATGGCTTTGATAAGATCTTCATCGCTAACCCCTACTGCCACGATATTGTGGCTGTCGTGTGCCACACTGGAAGCAATGGCGCCGGTTCTCAGTCCGAAATTTTTAATAAATGCCACTGCAGGTTTTGCTGATTGCTGATAGCGATTAACCACCACAATTTTTAAGATATCCGCTTCAACATTGCTGATGGCAAATCCGTTGTCGATTAAAGGTTTCTCATATTCAAGTCCGGTAATCAACTCTCCATCATAAGCTTTAATTACTTTCAGCTTGTTACTGTCGGCTTTTACCTGTATTTGTTCAATATTTACAGGTTTAGCATGAAACTGATTGGGGTGTTCAGCTTCAATTGACCCGATGAGCGTTTTACCATTTTCGGCCACTTTTTTGCCACCTACAAAGGTTTGTTTTACTGAAAACGACTTCAGGTCATCAACAACGATCATGTCGGCGGGATCACCGGTTTGCAATCTGCCGACATCAAGTTTATAGTGCTCGATAGGGTTCAGAATCACGCTCTTCAGCACCTTTACCGGATCATAGCCTCTGGCAATTGCCCTTTTCACCATCTGGTTGATATGGCTTTCAACCAGGTCATCAGGGTGTTTGTCGTCAGAACAGAAAAGTACACTTTCAGCGTGATCTTTCATCAGGTCAATCAATGCATCAAAATTTTTGGCTGCACTCCCTTCCCTGATCTGTATTTTCATCCCGTATTTGATCTTGTCAAGCGCCTCTTCCAGGGTATAACATTCATGGTCGGTACTTATTCCGGCTTCAATGTATTTTTTTGCATCCTCACCTTTTACACCGGGGGCATGGCCATCAGCAGGCTTGTTATGTTTTTTGGCGATGGCAAGTTTTTGCATCTCAAAATCATCACGATTGATCACGCCCGGGAAATTCATCATTTCCGATAAATAATTGATCTCTTCCATGGCGAGTAATGAATCCAATTCTTCCAGACCGATCTTACTCCCTGCGGTTTCAAATGGTGTTGCAGGCACACAGGCTGAGGCACCAAAATAGAATTTAAAAGGAACTTTTTCCCCATTATCTATCATGTATTTGATGCCATCAATTCCAAGCACATTGGCTATTTCGTGCGGATCGGAAACAGTGGCAACAGTTCCATGAACTACCGCCAGGCGGGCAAATTCGGAAGGGATCAGCATGGAGCTTTCGATGTGGATGTGCGCATCGATCAGACCGGGCAATATGTAATGATTTTCAGAAACTGAATCATCTTTTACTATTGATTTGATGAATCCATTTTCGATGTGAACGGTTCCCTTGAAGATGGTTTCTGTGAGTAAGTCAACAATATTACCGGAAAGTGAGAAAGAGTGATTTGATTGCATGTAATTAGGTTTTATTGATGAGCAAAGTTAAAATATTACACTCTCTAAATCTCTTCCAAAGGGGGAGAAAATATCATTGATACAAAATTATCACCTAAATCATTGTTAGTGTACTTACCAACAAATGAGGTTTTATTTTATTGATCTTCGGGCGTGGACGCCCGAAGCAGGGAAGATAGACGCCTGAAGCAGGGATGAGAAGCATTCATGTATTAAATTACTTTGCGAACCTCTGCGTAATTACCTTTTTTCTTTAGGAAATTTGAACCGGGCCATTCCCAATCCCATCATCAATCCACCTGTTGTTATCGCAAAGTGGAAGTAATTCTGAATTGATCAATTGCAATACTTGTTGCCTGTATTGATAAGGATAAAGCAGGTGAACATTTGGGCCGGCATCCAGGGTAAAGCAAACAGGTATTTTTGTTTCCGACCTGAAATTCCTGATCTTTTCAATAATTAGCATTGTATGATGCTCCATCAGTAAATATCCCGGATTTGATGACATCATTAAACCATGCAGGCTTAAAGCTTCATTCTCCACAATTTCGATGAATTGATCAAGATCGCCGGTTTCTAACACCCTGTGCATAAGCGCTAAATTCCAGTTTGCCTGTTCATAACGGGCTTTTGCAAACGGATGCCTTTCCATCAAAGCATGGCCTGCCGAACTGCCTGTTTTTTTCTTTTCTTCACTAACAATCAAAATGGCATCATGATAATTGTTAAATATCGGATCAATTGAAGTGGCGACTGCTACTGCATAGTTGTCGCTGTATTGTGGATAGTCCGGGTGTACACCCCAAACCACATAATCGCCATACACCGAGCGGCTGGCGCTTCCTGATCCAAGCCGGCCAAGTTCCGAGGCGTCCTGATAAAAATCCTGTTCGGGCTTTTTATTGCCTGTCACAGCTTCTGAAATACTCAAAACACACATTGCCAAAGCGCTGAACGCAGAAGCCGAAGAAGCAATGCCTGATGAATGGGGAAAGGTGTTGGATGAATTAATTTTCAGATGAGCCTGTACTAAAAAGGGGTATCGATCCAATTGCTTACTCAAAAAATTAAGAACTCTCGTTTCAAAATCTTTTGCCGGTTTACCTTCAAAAAAGAATTCAAGAGAAAGGCCATCTGTTTTTTGCTTCACCTCGTATTCAATTTCAGTAGTTGTTAACGATTCTCTCAAGGTAATGCTCAAAGATGGATTATGAGGCAACTGGATACCATGTTTTCCCCAGTATTTAATCAGGGCAATGTTGGATGGGCTTTGCCATTTGACAGTGCCAGAGCGTGAAATATTTGATGAATTTTTCTGAATCAAGGGTTCCTGGATCTTAATTAGCGAAGCAAGTTACAAGAAAAAGAGGAATAAATTTGAGGAATCGTTAAATTACAGAACAATCTGATCGTAACGGTAATAAGTATCAAATCCATTTTGTTTAAGATATGTTTCAAATTCTTTCTGGTTGCTATGAATAGTCATTAAAACAAAATCACCTCCCCAACCGCCAAGTGACTTTACTACTCCTCGATGATCATGGAACATCAGTTGCTGAATCCTTTGTCGTTTCAATATTCCGGATAGTAATAATTCATGTTCTGTTAACAGTCTCTCAAACTCCTGGAGTGTTTTGCAACTTACCAATGCTTTGGTGATGGAATTAACATCCGAAATATCGGTTTTGCTAAATTTTGCTTTATGCCTGAATGATTTTATACTTTCACTGGATTTTTGTTTTGCTCCGAGGTAAACAAAGTAAAGTTGATCAGTAAAGCTGTAATTTAGCGTAACCTGTTCTATTTTTGGATTGTCCTTTTCCAAGTGATAAACAATTGGCGTTTTCAGCGTTGCACATGCGATATCATAGCCTGATCCACCGAAGGTGAGTTTTTGCAGTTTGAATGGATCTACTCCGGCCCACTTAGCTAGGTTGGCAATCAATGAAGAACTGGTCCCAAAACCGTATTCGGGATCGAACTCAAGGATCGTTTCTACACTATAACCCTCTCCTTCAGTTAAAAACCCAGGATTTAGTTTACGTGTATTTACTAAAATCATTTGCAAGCGTTCACACAATTCATCATCAGTTGATTGAATCACAGTGAAATCAGACAGGCGGCAAACAGACTGAAACCAAAAGCCATCCGGTTTCATGGCATTCCAGAAAAGTAACTTCTCCTTTTGCTTTTTGATGGAAAGATACTGACCCAATTTAAGCGGAACTGCAAGGGCTTTAGCCCCTTCTAAAACAAGGTATTCGCCTGTAATAAGCAGCTTGCCGTGTGCATACCAGCTTTTGGATTTCAACTTTTACGGAGTTTGGAAATGAATTCACTTACGTTCGCAAACGACACTTTATTACCGACAAAATATTCAACGGCTTTTTTCTTCTCTTCTTCAGTAGCTTCAAAGTGGTTCAATATGTTCATCAGGTGCATTTTCATATGCCCTATCTGTATCCCTTTGGTAACCAGCGAACGGACTGCAGAGAAGTTGTTTGCTAACCCTACTGCTGCCGAAATTTGCATCAGTTCTTTAGCGGATGGACTACCAAGCATTTCGATAGAATGTTTTGCAAGCGGGTGTAGGTTGGTAAGTCCGCCAACAGTGCCCATAGCCAGGGGAACCTCAAGTATAAATTTAAACCTGCCATCTTTATTCTCGACACTTGACAGACTTTTGTAACCCCCGTTCCTGGCTGCATAGGTATGCCCTGCTGCCTCTATCGCCCTGAAATCGTTACCTGTAGCGAGGGCTACCGCATCAATACCATTGAAAATTCCTTTATTATGAGTGGTTGCCCGATGAATATCAAATTCGGCTATCTTTACGGCAGTTTCAAATTTCTGAGCAAATTGTTCTCCCGTTAATTCACTATCAAGACTATCGAGTTCCTTAAAACTGCATTCAACCCAAACGCGAACCAGGCAATCGGGTGTGTAGTTGGATAGGATTGACATGATAATGGTACACTCTTTTTCCTTGTCGCAAAAAGCATCATTATTTTTAAAAAACGATTTTAACTCGATTGCAAACTCCTCAAGACATGAATTGATAAAATTGGCACCCATGGAATCAGCTGTATCAAACGAAACCTTGATCTGGTAATAATTATCCAATTGATTTGTCAAATCTACCAGTTCAAAATCGAGGATGCCACCGCCACGCTTTTCCATGTTGGCTGTGATGTGTTTGGTGCCTTCCCGCAATACAGATTTTAACTCATCAAATACGGACAGTAGTTTTTGTTTATCCCCTTTCCATAAAAAATGCACCTGGCCAATTTTTACAACATCAACCACTTCGGCTCGGAAACCGCCATGTTCCGACCAGAATCGTGCACTGGACGAAGCCGCTGCTACAACTGAACTCTCTTCAATAACCAGCGGTACCAGATGATTGACCCCATTTACCACAACATTTGGCGCAACGCCGTAAGGAATGTAGAAATTTGAGATGGTGTTCTCACTGAACTCGTCAAAAATCTTTTGCATCTTGTAGTCTTCATGCCAGAAACTTTTCATCAGATCCATACTTTCGACCTGTTTGTCCATCAATTCCGATACAATCCTGACTTTGTCTTCTTTCAGGAGTTTCGAAAACCCTTTGATGATCAGGTCGCGTTTTCTTCTTCTGGGCATTTTATGAAATGAGTATAAAGTATAAGTGCAAATTAATTACAAAATGTGCTACACTACCAATCGTCTTTTGCTTTTTTTGGTTCTGGCTTCATTTTCTCTTTCAGGCTGCCAGACCAATTTTGAACATACTCGGCAATTTGTTGCAGGTAGCTGTCCCACCGTGGATCATAAGCCGGATCATTTTTGTCCAGCCATTTCTCAACCGGCAGGTTTGTTCTTGATTTCAATAATAGTTTATCAATGGTATACCTGTATTTACTGTCTTTAAACTCGATAACGAAAGTATATTTTACCATTCCGGCATCTTTTTTTACATCATCTTCATTATAATAAATCCTGAATTGATGCTGGCCAACAATCTTTCCGGTTGGGACATCACGAATGGTTGTAATGCGGGTTGGGTCCTTATAAAAATCATTCAACCAATAAACACAACGGTTGAACAATTCATCTTTTGTCCCTTCTTCATCAACCACTTCCTTGAATTTAATCAGGCCGGTTTCCGTTTCAAGCGGAATTTCAAGTTTTTTATCCTGAGCTAATAAATAGATTGAAAGAGAGAGTAGTATAAGAATAGTAACAGCCTTCATTTTTAGTTATTAATTTCAAACTAAGGCAAAGGTAATGTATATATTTTCATCGCTAAGTTATCCCATTACTAAAAATAGATACAGACATTAATTTGAAATTAAATTCATTTGAAAACTTGATTCATCCAAATAGAAACAAATTGTAACTTGCTTCAAATTTTGAACCATTAAAGCTTATCCAATGAGATTTTATAAATACCTGTACAGAGGATTATTATTCCTTTTGTTGATCACTTTTTCATCTAATATCTTCTCTCAAAAGCCACCGGTAAAATGGGGTAAAGTTTCGCCTGATGAATGGAAAATGAAGGTTTGTGACTTTGACACAAGCGCTTCAGCTATTGTGTTATGCGATTACGGACAGATTAATTTTGAATATGGGAAACCAATTACGGTTACTATTCATACAAGAATTAAAATACTAAAAAAAAGAGGGCTTGACCAGGCGAACATAACCATTCCATTTTATAAAAGGAATAACATTGAAAACATCATAAAAATTAAAGCACAAACTATTAACAAAACAGGTGAGGAGGGTGCCGGAACCTATAAAGTTAATAATCAGGATTTTTTTGAAGTTGATGCTGACGAAACCTGGGGAGAAATGCGATTTAGTATGCCTTCAGTTCAGGTGGGTTCAATTATTGAATATCAATATGTATTACGGACGAAAGATGCATTTCAATTAAAAGGATGGACACTTCAGTCAGATATTCCAACACTTCACAGTGAAATAAGAGCTAAAATAAGTGAAGGATTCGATGTAAGGATTTTCTTTCGTGGAGGCCGCTTACTCAAAAAATATGGATTTGAAAGCTTAAGCAGATGGTTCCTTACCAAACTACCGGCCATAAAAACGGAACCATATTGCCCAAATCCCCAGGATTACCTCGAACGAATAGAATTTCAATTAGCAGGATATTATAAACGGTCAGCATCCTATAACTTCGACAGGTCATCGGAGTATGTAAACACAATGACCACCTGGGATGAATTGGCTAATGAAGTAATGACAACCGAAAAATACAATCAATATTTAAGCGGGGGCCGAAAAATATCGAACCTGACTAACCCTTTGATCAGTGATGATATGAACGAAAGGGAAAAAGTAATCAACATTTATAATTATGTTAAAGATGAATACTTCTGGGATGGCAAATATTCCGTTTTCCCTGGTATTGGTTTAAATGATTTTCTGGACAAAAAATCGGGAAGAAGTGCAAATATTAATTTGTTACTGGTTAGTATGCTGCAGGAAGCCGGTATTGATGCAACCCCGTTTCTGATAAGCACCTTAGGTCATGGACGAATATCTGATACTTACCCTATTCTGTCACAATTCAATCATGTTTTGGCTCATATTAAATTATATGGTAAAGATCAATTGCTTGATGCCACTGATCCTTTTCGACCCTATGATTATCTTGATGTGAATGACTACAACGGATTGGGTTTATCAATAAAAAAATACAGTTCAGGATGGGTGCCGATCAAACAGGAAAAGAAGGGGAAAACTTTTATCAATGTGACTATTGAACCGGATAACGAGGAATATCAGTATGTTACTAAATATCATTTTAGCGGATACAAAGCCATAATAAACCGAAAATTGCTTGCCGAAAACAACGAAAGAACATATGCTGAGAATTATCTCGAAACAGAAGAACCTGATCTTGTGCTTGATAGTTTACGAATAAAAAATAAAAAAGAAATTGAAAAACCACTAATTGTAATTTGTTACTACAGAAAAGAAGAGGTGAGCGAAATATCCCCTTTATTTTACTTAAAACCCATTATTACTTCAGATTTTAATAAGAATCCGTTTGTAAACCCCGTAAGGACCCTGCCAGTGTATTTTAACTTTCCTTTCGAGTATCAATACAGTGTAAATATTAAAATACCGAACAATTATCAAATTGAAGATGTGCCTGAACAAATTAAGTTAAACATGCCTGACAAATCCGGATCTTTCAGCTATCTGGTGCAAGTTACTGGAAGCATACTTCAAATTCAATCGAAAATGAAATTTGACAAAACAAGTTATTCGGTAAGGGAATATGATGCACTACGTGAGCTATTTGACAGGTATATTGCTAAAAACCAGGAGACAGTTGTTTTGAAAAAACAATAAACTTTTTTCAAAAAAAACCGTCTCCTAACAGAAGACGGGTTTTGAATATACATTGATGTGATTATTTTACATCATGCCTGGCATACCACCGCCCATAGGAGGCATAGGTGGCATAGGAGCCGGGTTTTCTTCCTTATGATCAACCAAAACACATTCGGTTGTCAACAGCATTCCGGAGATAGAAGCAGCATTTTCAAGTGCAATACGAGTTACTTTAGTCGGATCGATTACACCTGCTTTGTTAAGGTTTTCGTAAACCTCGGTTGCAGCATTGAATCCAAAGTCATTTTTTCCTTCTTTCACTTTGTTTACAACAACAGAACCTTCCATTCCGGCATTCTCAACGATCTGACGGAGTGGTTCTTCAAGTGCTCTTTTTACGATAGCAACACCTGTACACTGGTCTTCGTTTTCACATCCTTTATCATCCAGTGTTTGCGCAGCGCGAATTAAGGATACTCCACCACCGGGAATAATGCCTTCTTCGATAGCAGCTCGGGTAGCAGCCAAAGCATCATCACAACGGTCTTTCTTTTCTTTCATTTCAACCTCGCTGGCTGCACCAACATAAATTACGGCAACACCACCGGCTAATTTAGCCATACGTTCCTGCAATTTTTCTTTGTCATAGTCAGATGTTGTTGATTCTATCTGCGCTTTGATCTGGTTTACGCGGGCTTCAATGTTATCTTTTTCGCCTTTTCCGCTAACGATGGTTGTATTTTCTTTATCGATAGAAATTTTTTCAGCTTCACCTAACATATCAAGTGTTGCATCTTCCAGTTTGTATCCTTTTTCTTCAGAGATCACAACTCCACCGGTAAGGATAGCAATATCTTCCAGCATTTCTTTCCTCCTGTCGCCAAAACCAGGGGCTTTAACAGCAGCAACTTTTAACGAACCACGCAAACGGTTAACAACGAGTGTGGCTAATGCTTCGCCTTCTACATCTTCAGCAATAATGATCAAAGCTTTTCCGCTCTGTGCTGTTTTTTCCAATACAGGAAGCAGGTCTTTCATTACCGAGATTTTTTTATCGTGGATAAGAATCAGCGGACTTTCATAAACAGTTTCCATCTTTTCTGTGTCAGTAACAAAATACGGAGAAATATAACCACGGTCGAACTGCATACCTTCCACAACTTCAACGTAGGTTTCAATACCTTTGGCTTCCTCAACAGTAATAACACCTTCCTTTTTAACTTTTCCCATTGCCTGAGCAATAAGCTCTCCAATACTGTGGTCGTTGTTGGCAGAGATTGCAGCAATTTGCTCAATCATTTCATTGTCATCACCAACTTCTTTAGTTTGTCCTCTTAATGAATCAACAACTTTGATAACGGCTTTGTCAATACCACGTTTCAGGTCCATTGGATTTGCACCTGCTGTTACATTTTTTAAACCGGTTGTAAAGATCGCCTGGGCAAGAATAGTCGCAGTAGTCGTACCATCTCCAGCCAGGTCGTTGGTTTTAGAAGCTACTTCCTTCAGCATCTGAGCACCCATATTTTCGATCGGGTCAGCAAGTTCGATTTCTTTTGCAACGGTAACACCGTCTTTGGTAACCTGCGGTGCACCAAATGATTTATCAATGATTACATTGCGGCCTTTTGGCCCCAGGGTAACTTTAACTGCTGATGTAAGTTCGTCAACACCTTTCTTCAGGCCTTCTCTTGCATCATGATTAAATATAATGTCCTTTGCCATTTTCTTGAATTTTTATTTAGTTTAAATTTTAATTTCCTAATTAATAGTTAAATAATTGCAAGGATATCCGATTCACTCATAATGAGGTAATCGTTACCATCAATATTGATATCGGTACCAGTATACTTGCCATATAAAACCTTGTCGCCAACTTTAACTGTCACAGGGTTTTCCTTGTTTTCAGCAGGAACAGCTACAACTGTACCTTTTTGTGGTTTTTCTTTGGCAGTCTCAGGAATGATGATACCACCAGATGTTTTTTCTTCTGCAGGAGCAGGTTCAACAACCACCCTTTCGCCAAGCGGTTGAATGTTTAATTTTCCCATTTTCTATATTATTTATAAGATTTGATTCATCATTTGAACAACTAGGCCAGTCACATTTTATGCCAAAGTCGAGAACAAAAAAAAATGTCAGAATGTTATGACATTCTGACATTTTATACGTCTTTGTAATTTTTGTTATTCACCTGATGGCTCAGCACCTTCTTGTGGAGGTGGTGTTTGAAAATCGATTGGCGCGGGAGCATTCTGGTTAAAATCATTGATCTGATCCCTGATCTGAGATTCCTGAGTACCAAAGTCACTTGTTCCGCGTGGAATAATCATCGTTGCCGTGAGGCTTAATACCAACAAAGCAATGGCCAGCGACCAGGATGCTTTTTCCAAAAAATCGGCAGTTTGTCTTACACCCATGAATTGCGAACCTGATCCGGTGAAGTTTGCTGCCAGACCGCCGCCCTTAGGGTTTTGAACCAAAACGATCAACCCCAATAAAACACAAACTACTAAAATTAATAAGGATATAAAAAGGTACATTTCTTTATTTTTTTTGTTCTTCCTTTGCTTTTAAAATAAGGGCTGCAAAGTAACTACTTTTTTCCGGAAATTTCAAACTTAATTTTTTGAAAATATTTATAGCCTTTTCATAATTGCCCTGATCAAAATAAATATTTGCAAGTGTTTCGCTAACAATGTTTTCTTTGTCTACTATACTCACTTTTGAGGCCTCGACAGGACTGAAAAAAGTAGCACCAGGCCTGGACATCCCTGGTTCATTCTTAATAAACTCATCAATTAACTCGTCAACTGAAAGTGCGACTTTATCCTTTTCTACATCAGTTTTTAATTTTTCAGTAGCTGATCTTAAAGCTGATGCAGGCTTAGTTTCTTTTTCAGGTATTTTTTTCTGCATATCTTCAGGATGCTCATCGGGTAAAACAACCGGGCTTGCCGGTTTATCAATCCTGTCGATATGTTGCTTAAGGGTTTTCCGGCTGTTGGCAAAAACCGCTGTAGTCTTTAATTCCTTATCAAACCTGAAATGCTTCTCTTTATAAAAATTCAAAGTAAGCAAAAGGCGGGCTGACTGGCAATACGGAAAATCGTTCAATAAATCAGTTAAACCCTGGATTGAGTTGTGATTTAATAACTGCGGATCTTTTAAATAACTGATGAAAGTTTCCCGGTTCATTTTTTACCAATTTATCACAGCTTTGTTAAATATATCAGTTGTAAGCATTTCGGTAATGCCTGTGATTAAATCACCTTTTACTGCATTAAGATCGGACTCGGACGGATAATCAAGAAACTGGACAAACTTTTGTTCAAAGTCCTTATCAGGTTCAAACCTGTTAATAAATCGCACGTTAACACCTATGGTTAACCTGTTTAGCGCCGCAGTTTGATCACCTTGAATAGCGATCGGTGAAGTCTTGTATTCAATAATTTCTCCTTCTATTGCCAGATCACCATTTCGGTCAATCATTTCAAGGTTCGTTTGATTGACAAACTGATCGCGTAAAGCATCTGTAAATACAGGGCTCAATACAGGTTCTATTAACTGGGCCCGGTTAGGGAAAAACTGCACTGAAATCGTTTTTGCTTCCGGCGGTATTGAGGCGCCTGTAAATGAATATACACCACATCCGGAAGCCAGAATGCCTACCAGGAATATTACGATCAAACTACGTAGTGCAGTAATCATTGTTTGATGTTGTATTCTTTAATTTTTCTATATAGGGTACGTTCTGAAATGCCCAATTCTTTTGCAGCATTTTTTCGTTTACCCTGGTGTTTTTCAAGCGCTTTCCTGATCATTTCATTTTCCTTATCCTGTAAAGAAAGCGATTCTTCAATAAGCTCGGTGGGATGATAATGGTTTTCATCTTCTTCGGCTGGCTGGGTGATCTGAACTTCATGCACTTTATCATTTCCTCCGATGAACGCATCGTCAGCGTAATCCTTTACCATCAAAGCTTTAGTTTGTTCAAGAGTGGGCTCGTGTTCCCCGGTTTCGATCATTCCCGCAACAATCTTTTTGAGTTCACTCATGTCTTTTTTCATTTCGAACAGAACCTTGTACAAAATCTCCCTTTCTGAAATTTGCTCGTCTTCTTTTTTCCGGTATAAAACTGGTAAGTCAGGAACTTCATTTCCGGGGAGGTAACGCTTTAGTGTGATAGCATCAATCTCTTTGTTTCTTTCAATTATCGAAATCTGTTCGGTAACATTTTTCAGTTGCCTGATGTTTCCCGGCCAGTAATAATTATTTAATACAATAACTGCATCATCACTTAATCGCAAGGGGGGCATGCGATATTTTTCTGCAAAATCGGCAGCAAATTTTCTAAACAACAAATGGATGTCATCTTTCCGGTCGCGCAACGACGGGACAAAAACAGGCACGGTATTCAACCGGTAAAACAAATCCTGACGGAACTCTCCTTTTTCAATAGCAGATGGTACATTTACGTTACTTGCAGCTACCACCCTCACATCGGTTTTTATCACTTTTGATGAACCAACTTTCATAAACTCGCCCGATTCGAGCACCCTTAACAGGCGCACTTGTGTAGAAAGCGGCAGCTCTGCTATCTCATCCAGGAAAATAGTACCCCCATCAGCCACTTCAAAATAGCCTTTCCGTGCCTCATGGGCTCCGGTGAAGGAACCTTTTTCGTGGCCGAACAACTCTGAGTCAATCGTGCCTTCAGGAATGGCCCCGCAGTTTACAGCAATATAATGTCCGTGTTTGCGGGAACTCATCTGGTGAATGATTTTTGGAAAAACTTCTTTACCTACACCACTTTCACCAGAGATCAACACAGTAAGGTCGGTAGGTGCTACCTGCACAGCAACATCAATCGCCCGGTTGAGCAATGATGAATTTCCAATGATTCCGAAACGTTGTTTTATCGATTGTACTTCCATTAGTTCAATTAGAAAATCATATTACAAATTTAGTGAAATGCAGCGGTTATATTAATCTACTTACACACTAAATAACATTTAAAGCATCATCATATTGTTGTTTACCTGAGTTCAGCACCAAACTCCTGTTGAAATTTCTGCTGTATCTTTTTCATGGTTTTATCAATGACTTTATCAGTAAGTGTTTTTTCTTTATCTTGCAAAGTAAACGACAACGCATACGATTTCTTGCCTTCAGGTATTTTATCCCCTTCATAAATATCAAAAATACTTACAGATTTCAGGATTCGTCTTTCAGTATCCTGAGCGGTCTTTTTCAAATCTGCAAATTTAACATGGGTATCAATAACCATTGCGAGATCGCGCCTGACTGAAGGATGCTTTGGAACCGGCTCATATACATGATCTTGCTTTGGTAAAATCGCAACAATCATATCCCAGCTGATATCGGCATAATATACAGATTGTTTGAGGTCAAAATGATTTAATAAACCCTTTTCAAGCTTTCCGATTGTTGCCAGGTATTTATCATTTGCAATATATTCCAGCGCATATTCAAAATTGCCACCTGAAATTTCTTTGATCGCCATTTTCGAACGGTCAACACCAAGTTTTTTAAAAATACTTTCAACTACCCCTTTCAGGTAATAAAAGTCAACTGCTTGCTGATTGCTGTTCCACAATTCATTTTCGCGTTTTCCGGTTACGAGTACAGAAAGGTATTTTTCTTCAGTATATTTAGCTAAGGCTTCTAACTTACCGTCTGTTGCTTTAGTGTAAGTGTTCCCAAACTCGTATAATTTCTGATCATTCACCTTGCGGTTACTGTTGTAAGCAATTACCTCAAGGCCACCAAATAACAGTGTTTGGCGTAAAACATCCAGGTCCTGACTCAGCGGATTGAGCAGGCGTACACTTTGTTTTTCATCATAAGCTTTATTGCTGATGTAATAAGCTGATCTGGTCAGCGAATTATTTATTATCTCTGTAAAACCCCTGGCGGTAAGCTGATCGGAAATGAGGTTCTGAATTTTTTCAAGATCAGGTTTTACACGATGGCTGACAGAAGTGCTGATCTTATCTTCAAATTCAACATTATTGTATCCATAAATCCTGAGGATTTCTTCAATTACATCAGCTTCCCGCGTTACATCCACTTTAAAAGTTGGTATCAGTAAGCTCAAGCCTTGATCAGATTCCTCAATGATTTCAATTTCAAGATCATTTAATATTTCTTTGATAATATCCCTGTCAATAACCTTACCAATCAGCCGGTCAACATTATTATAGCTGATCTCAATTTCCCATGGATTTATTTTACCGGGATAAACATCTTTGATCTCCGATGAAATAATGCCATTAGCGATTTCCTTAAAAAGAAAAGCAGCTCGTTTAAGCGCATACAGTGTCATGTTTGGATCAGCACCACGTTCAAAGCGGAAGGACGCATCGGTTTGCAGGCCATGCCTTCTTGAAGTTTTTCGGATATGTGCCGGATCGAAATAGGCGCTTTCAAGAAAGATATTTGATGTTTCTTCGGTAACACCCGAATGCACACCACCAAACACGCCACCAATACACATTCCTTCTTCTGTATCACAAATCATGAGATCGTCGGCATGCAGCTTCCGTTTTTCCTCATCCAGCGTGACAAAGGGTGTATCCTGCGGCATTTTTTTAACCACTACTTTGTTGCCTTTAATTTTGTCTGCATCAAATGCATGCAAAGGCTGGCCTGTTTCGTGCAAAACAAAGTTTGTAATATCAACGATATTATTTATCGGTCGTAAGCCAATTGCATTTAGCCTGTTCTTAAGCCAATCCGGCGACTCGGCAACTTTAATTCCGGATATGGTCACTCCTGAATACCTGGGACACGCATCAGGATCTTCCACAATAACATCAATATCCAGTGAATTATTATCGACTTTAAAACTTTCAACTGAGGGCAAATTCAATGTAAATTTCCGGCTTTCTTTCAAGCGGTTTAAACCGGCAGCCACATCCCTTGCAGAACCAATATGCGATGCTGCGTCGGCCCGGTTTGGGGTTAGTCCGATTTCGTAAACATAATCTTCTTCAACCTTAAAATATTGATTTGCCGGAAGGCCAACATTTGCAACATCAGGTAATACCATAATGCCTTCATGGGAAGTTCCTAAACCAAGTTCATCTTCGGCACAGATCATTCCTTCGGAAGCTTCGCCACGAATTTTTGCTTTCCTGATCTCAAAAGAGTCATCATCCGAATAAAGTGTTGTACCCACTGTAGCAATCAAAATTTTTTGTCCTTTGGCAACGTTTGGCGCCCCGCAAACTACCGGAAGTACACCATCGCCACCAATATCAATTGTCGTGACAGTTAATTTATCAGCATTGGGGTGTTTTTCACAGGTCATCACCTCACCTACGACAATCCCTTCCAATCCACCTTTTACCGACTGAAATTTTTCAAAACCTTCAACTTCAAGTCCTATATCTGTTAATATGGGAGAAAGTTCTTCGGGCGTAACATCAATATCAACATACTGTTTCAGCCAGTTGTAAGAAAGCTTCATTGATAATTAATTTTTAGTTTTTGGAAGTGCAAAAGTACAATTATTTACAACGTGTTTTGGAGTTTGAAAGGTAGCGAATAAAGGCAGGTAAAGTTTACAATATTAAACAGCTAACTGATCTTAGCCCACTGTTGTTTTCCCTTTCTGAGTTTTGCCAGTTGTTGTTTTAGCAAACTGTTTTCGGGAATATTCAATTTGGGATCTTTTTCCAGTATTTTCTCTGCAAGATTCCGGGTTTTAACAATCAGTACATTGTCTTTTGCCAGGTTGGCGATTTTGAAATCCAGCAATCCGCTTTGTCTTGTTCCTTCAATATCTCCGGGGCCACGCAATTGAAGGTCAACCTCGGCTATTTCAAACCCATCAGTTGTACGAACCATGGTTTCCAACCTGATCCTGCCTTCATTTGAAACTTTGTTGCCTGACATTAAAATGCAATACGACTGATCGGCCCCCCGGCCAACCCGGCCCCTCAATTGATGCAACTGTGAAAGCCCGAACCGTTCTGCATTTTCAATGATCATTACCGAAGCATTGGATACATCTACACCTACTTCAATAACAGTGGTTGAAACCATGATGTCCGTTTTTCCATCAACAAAGCGCTGCATTTCGTAATCTTTGTCTTCAGCTTTCATTCTGCCATGAAGCACACTAACCAAATAGTCAGGCAAGGGGAAATCGTGCTGGATGTGTTCAAATCCGTCCATCAGGTTTTTTAAATCCAGTTTTTCCGATTCTTTGATCAACGGATAAACAACATAAATCTGCCTTCCGTTTTTTATTTGTTCACGCATGAAGCCTGTTACCCGCAATCGTTTTGATTCAAAAAAATGAACCGTTTTAACCGGTTTCCTGCCGGGAGGTAATTCATCAATAACTGATACATCAAGGTTTCCGTATAAAGTCATTGCAAGGGTGCGTGGGATTGGCGTAGCAGTCATTACCAACATATGAGGTGGAATGGTGCTTTTTTTCCACAACTTTGCGCGCTGTGCCACACCAAACCGGTGTTGTTCATCAATAATTACAAACCCGAGGTTTTTGAAAGTCACTGTTTCTTCAATCAAAGCATGTGTGCCAATTAAAATATCGAGTTCGCCATTGATTAATTTTTCATGAATAATCTTTCTTTCAGCTTGTTTGGTAGAGCCAGTCAGCAATGCCAGGCTGACATCCATATTCTGAAGTAAAATTTTTATACTGTTAAAATGCTGATTAACCAGAATTTCAGTCGGTGCCATCAGGCTTGTTTGAAAACCATTATCCAGGGCGATTAATATGCTCATTAATGCAACAATGGTTTTGCCGCTTCCAACATCACCCTGTAATAGTCTGTTCATTTGTTTACCGGAACCAAAATCTTTTCTGATCTCTTTAATGACTTTTTTTTGGGCATTTGTAAGTTCAAAAGGAAGGTGCTTTTCATAAAACTCATTCAGATGTTGCCCTACTTTTTGAAATACCTGTCCTTTACTTTTTTCTTTTATTGCCTGTTTTCCGGTTAGAATCTGTAGTTGCAGGAAAAATAGTTCTTCAAACTTTAAGCGGCGAGTTGCTTTTTCAATGATTGCAGGTGTTTGTGGCAAATGGATATTAAGCAATGCTTCTTTTCTTCCTAATAGATTCTGGCTCTTTAATAAGTAAGAAGGCAGGTTCTCAAGAATGCTTTCTCCGGTTTGGTTGACCAGTTGCCTGACCAGTTTACTGATCCCTCTTGATCCAAGGCCACTGTTCTTTAATTTTTCAGTTGAGCTGTATATTCCTTCAAATCGCTGACCAAGCATTTCATCTTCACCTTCAATAAAATCTTCAACTTCGGGGTGGACAAAATTGAAACGGTTTTTAAAAACTGATGGTTTTCCAAAAATTGTGTATGTTTTTTCCGGTGAAAAACTGTCTTTGATCCATCGCAAGCCTTTGAACCATACCAGGCCGATCTCTCCTGTTTCGTCCTGAAAAGTAGCCGTGATATATTTGGCTCTTTTTGCACCTGTAGCTTTAAGATTGGATATTTTTCCCCTGAGTTGAAACCAGGTTGTATCACTAGTTACATCACTTACTTTATAAATCTTACTTTTATCTACGTACCGGAATGGATAATAATTAAGCAGATCATCAAATGTTTCGATCCCTGCTTCTTTTTTTAAAACTTCCGCCTTTTTCGGGCCGACGCCTTTCAGGTAAGTAATGGGGGTTTCGAAAATATCCTTCATAAATAGAATAAACTCTTACAAATTTAATCTTCTTACCGGATTTTTATTCGATAAAGAACAGGCATAAAAAAAACTCCCCGAAATCGAGGAGTTTTTTTGAGAATATCATGATGGACTTAATATTGCCATAAATTTTCTTCAAACATGAACATTTCTGTTTTAATACGTTCGGCTTCAAGCAATGCATCTATTCCGGTTGCATATTGTGAAATACGCCTGTCGAATACATTTTGTTCTTTATAAACATAACTGTCAAACAAACGTTTCCAGAACAATTCATCGTAAGTTAAGCGTGCTGCCGAGTTAAAATCATTAAAAACGTAAGATGTTGCAAATACATCTCTTGATTCAGGGTAAGATATCCAGAATAGTGGCTCAGTTACTTCCTGACCATTACGTTCTTTGATCATAACAGGGCATAATGCCTGGATACGAACCATCATCTGAGACCGCTGTTTATCAAAATACCAATCTTCTTTAATTCTTAAGCGCATTACTCTTGTAGCATCAAAATCGGTATAAATAACAGTATCAAATTCTTCGTATGGAGGATTTGGGCGCTGCATGATTTGATAGATTGAATCGGTTTGCCTGCCAATAACCTCATTATATGTAATCGGTACTAATAACTCATCGGTACCGGATATATCGTAAGCTGTAAGTTGGCCTTCTTTCAGCGCATCAAGTACTGTTACAATGAAAGATTTCCAGTTGGCTTGCGTTTCAATCGGAAAATAAAACTTCTGATTGAACTTTTGCCTGAAATCTACTTCTCTCCAGACCCTTTTCGACCACATTACATCAGCTTTTCGAATTGAAGGATAAGGCATTGGCTTATATTGTAATATGCCTTCATCTTCATACAATCCATCCAGTGGTGCCTCGTCAATTATTTGTGCATTCACATCAGTTATACTGAATGAAAGCATCAATGTCACTGTTAAAAAGGCAAGAAACAATCTTTTCATTGTAATCTGTTTTAATATTATTTTAACTCAAGGTTAACCGGGTTCAGGCTGCGCATACTGCCATCCGGGCCTTTAGCTTTGATATTTTCAAAAATAAATTTTTGTTTACGTCTTCCGTTTCTGATGATATTGTTAATCTCATCAGTAAAGCGGTTTCCGCGTACATTTTTAGGAATCCAATCGCCGTTTACAATTGTTCCGAAGGTATAACCGGTAACCTCATAATAAATCTCAAATTCGAAATCCCTCATGTTTGGAATAATGGCTCCTGCAGCCAGCAACCTGTTTTTATCCATCTGCCCATCTGATTGACCTGCAATTTCTGCTGTTGGAGTTGGAACGCGTTTAACACGGAATTCCATACTGCCCAATAACTGGTCTTTTTTATCAATCTTTGCAGTTGCACTAATAGTAGTTCTGCTAACCCCTTTTGGCATTTTATTAATTCTGACAGTCCAATTCTCTCCATCTGCGTCACGTTTCAAAACTCCATGTCCGATGGTAGGTTGAATCCTTCCTGATGGAATACCAGGAGATGAAATACCAACCGGGTTATCAACACCAATGTACAATACATTCATTTTCAATGGAGATACAGTAAGTGCAGGTGGTGCAACGATGTATTCACCTTTAAAATGATAAGGTTTCATTTCATTGGTCTCAGGATCAATCATTTCGATAACACCTGCATACTTTTGAATTCCTTCCTTATCTGCTTTCCATTTTAATTTTCCCAAACCTGCCTGCCCTTCTACTGTGGTTGCCCTGCTCAGGTTTTTAGATGTTAATGTATCGGCACCTTTCAGGTATTTAATGGTGGCATCAAGCTTTTCATCAAATGCAGCTACCAAAACGTCAGCTTCATAATCCTGGCCCTGGAAAATGTAAGTACGTTTCGGGATCACTTTGGCTTCAACTTTATCAAATTTAAAGTCGGTTTCCGATACCGAGCTGTACAGGTAATTTAATGCATTATATTCCGCAGAAATAACTTCACCGATAATCCTGTTTAAGATGGTAATGTCGGCTGCAAGTATTGTAAAATAAAAATTGTGTGTTTCCCAATCCTGCGTTTGGCCATCCGCATCGCGATACGTAACACCAGGCATATTGGTGATCAGCCCAACTCGTGTTGAGTTTTCAGGCAAATTCATTGCTTTGAGGATAACAGCTCTGTATGCATCCATTTTTGCTCCCAAAACATAAGCCTCTCCATCACCTGACTGATCACCTCTTTGTACCAGGTAAGTGGTTACGTCATTAAATTTATCCTTGGTGGGAACTTCCCAAAGCAATAAAACTTTCTTTCGTATTCCATTAATAATGGTATCTTTATAATAAAGATCCATAACCTCTTCTTCAGTCTTCCGGTCAGCTACTTTTACCAATTCCAGCTTGAGCTTCTCAATATAATCAACCAAATCTTTGGAAGATTCTTTTATATTTTGCGCTTCGATGTAATAAGGACCTACTTTGTCTTTGTTAAGGTCGTATTGAACCTCAAACTTGGCATAAGAATCCTTAATTTTTGCAGCTACACTTTCGTTTGAACTTTCCATGGATTCATTAACCACCAGGAAAGCATTCAAAATTTCTTTTGACACATTTAAGGCAAGTAGCGCTGTGAGTACCAAGTACATCATAGCGATCATTTTTTGCCGTGGGGTTTCTTTATATCCTGCCATTTGTATTTTCTTTTAGTTAATGGATTTGTTTGGTTTAATAAACAGGTTAATACTAACCATTAACATTCATAGCTGTCAGGATATTACCATAAACCTTATTCAACTCAGTCATTTTGTTTGTTAATGTTTCCATCTGTCCTGTGAAATCAGATGTGGAGCTGCTGGATTGTTCAAGTCTTTCTAAAAACAGGCTCATTGTAGTTTGTAATGCATCAGCATAATGTCCTGTAGTTTCTGCATCACGAGCTACCGATTCACCAAAAAGTCTGGCTGAATCAGACGCTGTTTGTACATTTGAAGTAAAGTCGTTTGTTGCTGAAGCAGCACTTGATATATCGCTTAATTGGCTGGCATTTTCAGAAAGATTTTCTATTCCCGTGCCTAATTTATCAACCGTTTCCTGATCAAGTTTTGCTTTTTCAAACATTTCATCAAGACGCTCAGTAGCACTTTGTCTTCGTATATCGGTACCTTGAACATCGTGATACATCCCTGCTAATTCAGGGTAAACCATACTCCAGTCAGGTTCAACAAACGGAGGTTCAAAGGCTGAGAAGAAGAAAATCAACGCTTCAGTACCCAGACCAACAATAAGCATGATATCGGCACCAGGATAGTGGTTAATTTTAAACAATGCACCAATCAATACAACTGATGCACCGAGACCATATACTTTGGCCATAAAAGTCCTGTAACGCCTTGTGTGTGTAAAATTAAATAAGCCCATGATAATTTTAATTTAAAATTCTTTGATTCTTTTAATTACTAATGATATACTCTTGAAGCCTTATTTGGGTTGTCACCTTTGTTTCTACCCAGGAAAGGCTGAATTGTTCTAAAACCAATATATGATTTTGCAGTGTCCTGATATTCGTAAGCTCTTGTTGTAACTTGCATATAATGAGCTACATCTTTCCAGGAACCACCACGTACTACTTTTCTTTTCATAACCGGGGGATCGTCTTCTTTTGCATTATACGTATAATTTGGATTCATGTCCCAAGTAAAGTTATACGATGCCGGATCGAAAGCGCTGCTAGTCCATTCTGCAACATTACCTGCCATGTCGTACAAACCCCAATCATTAGGCGGATAATGTGCAACGATAACGGTACGTAAACCACCATCGGCAATATAATTACCCCTCAAAGGTTTAAAGTTTGCAAGGAAACATCCTTTTTCGTTCCTGGTGTAAGGTCCGCCCCATGGATAAGGGTTCAGCCCATAACCACCACGAGCAGCCCATTCCCATTCTGCTTCAGTTGGCAGACGGAATTCTGCAAGGTCAACCTGACCCTTTTTACCACGCAAATAACTATTTAGCAGTTCTGTTCTCCAGATACAAAAGGCGCGTGCCTGTCTCCAGTTTACGCCAACTACGGGATAATGATCGTATGCCGGGTGCCAGAAATACTTTTCTGTCAACGGATCGTTAAATGAATAAGTATAATCATGTATCCAGGCTAAAGTATCAGGATAAACGGCGATCATCTCATTACGCACGTAAACCGAACGGTCGCGTAAGCCTTGCGGACGATTAGCCAGGCCTGCATTCCTGTAATCTGCTTCTTCTGCAAAATCTTTCTTTGCAGCAGCATGCAGATCAACCCAGTAGTATGAATACATGAGTTTACGGGTATCAACCTCCTTACGGCGGAAATATCTTTCGTGCTCAGGCAGGTACATTTCTTCCAACGCATCCCTCACATCCTGATCTTCACTATCCCACTCAATATCGTTTTTCCAGTTCAGGTAAGGTGGGTCATACACTTCACCGGTTTTTATATTCTCTTCAATCAGATATTCATCCGGCCTTACATCACCTAAAATTGTACGGGCTATTGAGTCCTTAACCCAACCAACAAACTGTCTGTACTCATCATTAGTGATCTCAGTTTCATCCATAAAAAATGCAGAAACAGAAATAGCTTTAGGCTGAACTAAATGACTGTTGGTAATGTCTTCGTCGGCTGCCCCCATGGTATAACTACCTTGCGGGATGAATACCATTCCATAGGGATCGGGTTGATAAAATGGTTTCGATTTCTTGCGGGTTCCTACAAGTTCACCATTACCCGAATTGCTACAGCTGGCTAAAAAAGCCACGACAATCAAGTATAAAACCAGTCTTTTCATCTTTAATATTTTGATTTATTTCGTTTAATCTTTTGTATAATACACTTTTGAAGCCGTCAAAATTAAAAAAATATAAAACTAATCAAACAATTAGTAACAATTCAATTCATTAATTACAAATAACGTGTATTCTTATAACTTGTTCTGGATCGGTCACCTTTTATTTTAAAGCAATAGCCTAGAAACATTTCATGACTTCCCGGTACACTTAGCTGCATCATGTTTATGTCGTAAGCATAACTAATCCTGAAATCTTTAAATCGCATTCCAACCATAACTCCAATTGATTCCTGGAAACGGTAGTTTAAACCTCCCCAAAACTTATCATTGTATTTAACGGTTGCTGAAACATTATATTGTGTTGATGCCAAATCACTTAAAATGAATACAGAAGGCTCGATCTCAAACAATGGATTATTCGGTAAAACAAAATTATATCCACCTGTAACGTAAAAAGTTCTGTCGGTGGTTGGAACCTCACCATCTGACTGTTCAAACTTTTTAAACCTTGATTCCAATAAATTGGTTACAGAAACTCCAAAATAATATTGTCCGGGCTGGCTGAGGAAGAGCCCAAAACTGGCATCAAGCTTCATGTCGCTTTCATTGCTTAATCCATCTAGCAGCGGATCGGCCCCGCCCGCTTCAAATTTGGTAAAATCAATACTTCTGTTAACGATATTTAGTCCGGCACCGATACCCAATGTTCCTATTGATAAATTGGTATGAAAAGCGTAATCGAGTTGCACAACAATATCGCTTTGCTGGCCAATTTTATCCTGGATAATGGACCCGCCAACACCTCCGTGAAACAGCCTGACAGGAGAATCCACTGTTAGCAGAAAATCCTGTGGAGAAACAACATCACCATTAATATCTTTAAAACCGGCCCATTGTTGCCTGTAAATACCATTTACACATATGCCTTCACGCATACCGGCAAATGCCGGATTTGAAAACATCAGGCTGTTATAATGATGGGTAAATACCGGAGCCTGCTGCCCGTAAAAGTCACTGGTAAAAAATAAGATCAGGCTTACTAATATGTATACTATCCTACGCGTCAATCCATCCAAAATTATTGCTGGCTAAAGTAATTAATTTCTAACTAATATTAATGCGAATCAAGAGTTAAAATTCTTATCTGATTATCAATTCGTTTTTAATTGAATTAATTCAGGTTACGGGTTGCATGGATGCGGGTTATGGGTAAATTATTTGTCATAACTCATTGACCCGCAACACGTACCAATCAGCATATAAGTTTAGCACACTTTAACCCTTGATTAATATTAATTAACTACATTTTTTTCTTTTTGTTGTTCTACGCAAAAGTTTGTTTCCCGATGCAATTTGGCTGTACTTTAAATTCAATTAACGCAACCGAAATCGTTTAACTATATTATATATCGGGCCGGAAGTTGTTAAAGTGCTTTCAAAAAGATAAATCTTATTTACGAAGACATTCTGGATAAAGGTATCTTTAGATTTATCGATTTTAGACTGAAAAGACCTTTTGTGCACCAACTCTTTTATTCGGCCTACCGTGAGGTGCGGCACAAAATTCTGCCTGTCGTTTTTAAAACCAATTGTTTCGAGTTTGATCAGTAAATCGCTTGCTAACAATTTTATGGGTTCATCATTTTCAACTCCAAACCAGATGACACGTGGTTTATAAGCACTTCCAAAAATTCCGATATTATTCAGGAAAAAAGAGAATGCAGTATGATCAGCAGATATGTTATTCAGAACATTGCAAATACCATTGATCCTGTTTTCTTCGGTTTCACCGAAAAACTTCAGGGTAATGTGCATATTTTGCGGCTCAACCCATTTGATACGTTCATCCTCAAATTGCTTTAATAATCTGTAATACAGTTTAAGGAATTTATCATCCGGAGTGATCTTAATGGCTGCGAAGAGTCGTTTCATAATTAAGAATGACAAAACTATTAAATATTTTTCCAAAAGTTTTTACATTTGCAGGCTCGATTGAAGAAGCTACAGATGAAAGGTGAGTGTATTTGGGATCGCCTTCGCCAGGGCTTCGGAAAATCAGAAGGATCGCCTTCGCCAGGGCTTCGGCGATCGGAGGGGGGATTAGCTCAGTTGGCTAGAGCGTTTGACTGGCAGTCAAGAGGTCATCGGTTCGATTCCGATATTCTCCACACAGGATATAAAGCAGTTACATTGATTAATAAATGTGGCTGCTTTTTCAATTAAAGGACACTGCGCCCTATTTTCGAAAAACTCAAACAAGTCAAAGCTTTCATAGCCATAATAAAAACTGCAACCACAAAAACTTAATTATCCAGACAGCAATAGTTTCAATAATGATCAACCTCCTGACCAGAGGATCATCGCTTGGGCCTTTAATTTCAGTTTTCCAAAGTGTCCTCTTGTACTCAAGGACCTTTTCACTTTTTTGCTTTTTAGCATGCATATTTCTCCGCTTTGAAAAAATCGCGGAAGACCTGCTATAAATGTATGG
>JAUVKF010000029.1 GCA_030596395.1 Chlorobiota bacterium
ATTTTAGATTTAACCAGACTCTAAAATGTTCGTAATCGTACGTTTTTGTACGAATAAATTACAAATTAAAGGGTTAAAGCAATTTTCACATATCGTTGTATATATTTGTTTTTAAATCTTTTATATTTTTTGGCACGCTATTGGCTAATTAACTTTTGAAGTTGAACGCTAAAAAAACAAAAAAATGAAAACTAAAAGATTATATACCGCTATCACGATCATTCTGGCAGTTGTTTTTGCTGTCAGCTTAAAAGCTTCATCAACATTTGCCGTTTCAATCGCAATAAACCCTCCGGTAACGGAAATGACTTGTGAAGAAGCTAACGTTATAACATTAAAGGAATTCATCTTTGAAGAAGAAGCTTATATAGATGATATACCATTTAATACAGAATGCGTGTCAAAAAACTGCCTGTATCAAAAAGCCATGTCGGTGGTTTTTGAATTAGATGAAGAAATGTATGTTGAGGATATTCCTTTCAATACTGAATTAGTTAAAGAGCAGCATAGCCTTCAGACCAATATTCATAATTTCAGTTTTGAGGATGAGGAATATATTGATGATATTCCAATTGACACTTACACTTTAGCAAACAAGTACAATCTCAAGCAATTAGTCCACAACCGCTAAAAATATAAACCCGAATTGCAAAAGGTTTGTGTAATTAATGTCTCATAATAATAACTGATTCCCGGCATTTTCGCTGGGAATTTTTTTTAACTCACCCCCTATCTCATAATTCTTATTTCACGCAGCGCCGCAGAGAACGCAGAGAAAAACAATATTAAAGTTCGGTACATTAACGCTGCGATCTTTGCGACTTTGCGTGAACCAATAAAGAAAACCTGACTTATGAGACAGCCTCAACGAGGGGTTGAGTCAAAAAAACAAAGCAAAAATATCCTACTCTTACAAAGCAGTTTTTATACTTATTTTAGCAATTATTAAAACTGTTTAAATTGGCCTATACTTATAAATATCCTCGACCAGCCTTGACTGTTGATGCAGCGGTCTTCCGAAAAACAGGGATAGGGTTTGAAATATTATTGATCCAACGTGATAATCCACCCTTTGAAGGAGGTTGGGCATTGCCTGGCGGATTTGTGGATATGGATGAAACACTTGAAGATGCTATTATAAGGGAACTTCAAGAAGAAACATCATTAACAAATATCATGCTGAAACAATTGCGCGCATTCAGCACGCCAGGCCGTGATCCGCGTGGACATACTATTTCAGTAATTTTCTGGGGAATACAAGATTCGAAACAGGAAGCTACTGCTGGAGATGATGCGCGAAATGTGAAATGGTACAGTATTAATCATCTTCCTGAACTGGCATTCGATCATACTGATGTAATTGAATTTGCAATTCGTAAAATAAATTTGAAATAAAATAAATAGAGACCTCGGATTTCTCTCCGTCAGCTGACTGAGAGATGCCGGAGGCAGAGGGGTTATGTGCGGCAGATTCCAACTTTCGGTAAAAGGCAAACAAATCTCTGAACGGTTTAATGTTGAGGTGTTTGATGAGTTCTATAAACCCGATTACAATTGTGCCCCTTCTCAGAAGCTTCCGGTAATTACAAATACGGAACCAGCTAAACTTAACTATTTCAAATGGGGCCTTATCCCTTTTTGGGCAAAAGATCCGAAAATCGGATACAAGCTGATAAATACCCGCGCTGAAACAATACTTGAAAAACCTTCATTCAAAAATGCTTTTAAACAAAGACGCTGTCTGATTCCGGCCAACGGGTTTTATGAATGGAAAAAAGAGAGTAACAAAACTCCGTATCGCATTTTCCTGAAAAGTGATGAGCTATTTGCAATGGCAGGCATTTGGGAATCGTGGAAGGATGCAGAGAAGAAGACCGTTTATACCTTTTCGATCATCACCACCAACGCTAACAGTTTGATGCATAACATTCACCACCGGATGCCGGTAATATTACCGCAGGAACATGAAAATGACTGGTTAAACGACTCGGGTGAAAAAGCTCTTCAAAAATTACTGGTTCCTTTTGATTCGGGAAAAATGGAGGCGTACGCTATTTCAAAAAAGGTGAATTCCCCGGCCAATAATTCGGCAGAAATCACACTTCCTATTGCTATTAATAATCAAGATACTTTATTTAATTTTGATTTGTAATTGTTAATCTTTCACAACTACTAAATAAAACAAACATGAAAAAGCTATTTATAATTCTAACAATTATTATTCTGATTCTTATTGCCTTAATGGTCATTCTTCCCTATGTTTTTGAAGGTAAAATAACAGAAATCGCTAAAAAAGAAATCAACAATAGTTTGAATGCAACCGTTAATTTCGACAATATTGACCTTTCCTTAATAAAGAATTTCCCAAACTTCACCCTGGGTATTGATGGCCTGACAATAGTTGGAAAAACCGAATTTGAAAATGACACATTGGCTTCCATAGAAAATATTTCTGTTACGATTGGATTGTTTAGTGTAATCAGGGGCGATAACTATGAGGTTAAGCGAATTGCTGTGAATTCACCCAAAATTAAAGTAAGGGTTTTAAAGAATGGCCGGGCCAATTACGATATTAGCCTTCCTGAACAAGCTTCAGAATCAACCACAGGTGATAAACCGGGTTTTAATTTACAACTTAAAAAGTTCGAACTGAATAATGGTACAATTGATTATCGGGATGAGGAAATGGATTTCAATGCATATATCGATGGGTTTAACCTCCTATTGTCGGGTAACTTTTCAGCAGATGTCACCGTGATCAGCACAAATCTATCTGCGAAAAACCTAACAGTAGATTATGAAGGAGTCAGGTATTTGTCGAGTGTCCAACTCCGGTATAAAGCCAATATTGATGCCGACCTGAAAAATGAAATCTATACACTTGGTCGAAACGAAATGGCAATGAACAACCTGTTAATCGGATTTAATGGCTCGGTTTCGTTTGTTGAAGAAGGTATTAATCTCGTGTTAACTTTTGATGCACCCAACAATAGTTTTAAAAGTGTCCTTTCGCTGGTTCCGGCTGTGTATGCAACAGATTTTGAAAATATTACAGCGACCGGTGATTTTACAATTGACGGCTTTGCAAAAGGAATTTACAACGAAGAAAAACTCCCGGCATTCAATATTAACCTAACTGTAAGTGATGGTATGTTTCAATACCCTGATCTGCCTAAAGCTGTCACCAATATTAATGTTCAGTCAAATATTACAAATCCTGGCGGCGATGCCGATCAAACTGTAATTGATATTTCAAGTTTCAAGCTCACCATGGGGAACAATCCGATCAAAGCACGGCTTACAATTAAAACACCGGTGTCGGATCCTGATATCAATGCAAAAATTAATGGAGAACTCGACCTGGCTTCGGTGAAAGATTATTATCCCCTGGAAAAAGGGAATGAATTGTCGGGTGTTTTTGTGGCCGACATTACACTGAACGGAAAACTGTCATCAATTGAAAAAAAGCAATACGACAAGTTTGTTGCCCTGGGCTCATTGCTTATTAAGGATTTAGAGTACAAAACCCAATCAATTACAAAACCGGTGAATATCCCACATGCCCAGCTTAATTTTTCGCCTCAGTATCTTGATCTTGTTTCGCTTAAAATGAATATTGGGGAAAGTGATTTTAATGCAACCGGAAAAATTGAAAACTACCTGGCATATACTTTCGGTGAAGGAACTTTAAAAGGAAGGTTGTCAACAACTTCAAAATATTTAAACATTGACGAATTAATAAATGAACCTGAAGATCCGGAAGAAAATCAGGATGCTTCAAACGAAGAGCAACCTCAAGAAACTGACGACAGCAATGTGTTGGAAGTTCCCGATAAGATTGATTTTATCATGCGGTCAACATTCGGCAAACTGATATACGATAATTTGCCCCTGGAGAATGTAAGCGGGAAACTTATCATCAAAGATCAAACCCTGAAAATACAGAATTTGCGAGCTGGTATTATTGGTGGCAGCATTAAAGTGAATGGCAGTTATGCAACGGTTGATGCCCAACATCCCAAATTTAACCTGGATTTTGCATTGGCTGATATTGATATTCCAACATCTTACGAAAAGTTTGCCATGGTACGAAAGTACCTGCCATTGGCAAAAAAAACGGAAGGTAAATTTTCAACTAATCTGAAGTTAAATTCAACGCTGGATAAAAATATGATGCCGGTTTACGAAACAATGAATGGCAGAGGAAATTTATCGACAACCAAAATAGCCGTTAAAGAATTAAATACACTGGTGGAAATTGCAAATGCCCTGTATTTTGATGACCTTAAAAACCTGGATCTGGATAAAATATCGCTCGCTTTCCAGTTCGTGAATGGAAAACTGATCACAAAACCATTCGATATAAAATATAAAAATGTAACTGCGAATCTTGAAGGTTGGACAGGATTAGATCAAAGTATTGGTTATTTAATGACCATGAGCATTCCCAGGAAAGAATTAGGCGCAGATGCCAATAAATTAATGGATGAAATCACAAAAGAAGCGGATAAACTGGGCCTTGATTATAAACTGCCCGAAACTATTAAAGTAGGTATTTCCATTGGCGGAACTTTATCAAAACCAACGGTAAAAACCGATTTGAAGCAAAGTGGCAGCGACCTTGTAAAACAGGCAAAAGAAGAGCTTGAAAAGCAAATCAGGAAGGAATTGCAGGACCAGGCTGATAAAATACTTGCTGAAGCTGACAAACAAACAAAAGCGATAATGAATGAAGCTAACAAGCAGGCAAGATATTTGCGCGAAAACGCTGATGAGGCCATTTCAAAGTTAAATGCAGAAACCGATAAACAGGTTGAAACCCTGATGACAGAAGCCAAGAAGCAAGGAGCACTTGCCGAATTTGCAGCAAGAGAGGCGGTTAAACAATTGCGTAATGAGGCTGATAAGCAAATACAATCTTTAAGAAATGAGGCTGACAACCAAGTGGATGAATTGTTAAATACAGCTAAAAATCAATCCGATAAAGTAAAGCAGGAGGCCCGGAAAAAGGCCGATGATATTTTGAAGAAATAATTCTCAATCTGCTGACAAACAAAACTCTGTTAAATAACCAACAGATTACATCCCCTTACATCACTGCTGTCAAACCGGCCCAATACTTCAAACCGGCCATCCTTATGAATTTTACCAAGATCCTGTGTGGCAATAAATGAACAGGAGTATATATTGGCGAGATCAATAACATTGATGCCGCCCGTTTTTCCTGCTGATAATATCGAAAAAGGATCGTTCGTATCCCTTATCAATACTTTCATCCAGGGTGGTGATGTAAACAGACCTTCACCTTTTGAATAGGCTTGTGATAAAAGTTCAGTCATGCCATATTCAGAATATATTTTATCTACACCAAACCCTTTCTTTAAAATTTGATGAAGCTCTTCACGGACCATTTCTTTTCGCCTTCCTTTCATCCCCCCTGTTTCGATTATGATCAAATCAGGAAAATCGATAGGAAATTGATCAGCAAGGTCAAGTAAAGCAAACGAAACGCCAAATAAGATTACCTTTTTACTATTGCTTTTCAATCGCATAAGTAAGGCGTGCAAGGCTTTATATTCATGAAGATAAAAACCACTTTTGTTTTGTCCGCTCATTTTAATCAATGCGTCAACCATAAAAACAAGCGAAGATCCATCGCGCTTCAGGTAAGATGGCAACAGCGCCAGTATGACATATTCTTCCGGTGTACCAAAAAAGATATCAAAAGCTTTTTTAAAACTTTCGACGTATAAGTTTTGGTCTTTAATATGATGTTTACTTGTTGAAAGTCCTGTTGTTCCGCTACTTGAAAAAATAATTTCAGGTTGATAATCGCCGGATATAACCCGATGACTTTTAAAAAACCCGATCGGTAAAAACGGAATGTCGCGGTAATGGCTAATTTCCATTGGATTTTTTGATAATCCCTGGATAAATGTTCGATAAACGGGATTATTTTCGAACTGGAAATGAAATAATTCGATGGCGATATCGTTAAAGACAACATCGTCGTTTATCTGAAAGATCCTGTCTTTTAGATGTTTTGTTTGCGGCATGTTTTTGGTAGTAAAGATTGATTATTCCTACTTTTGCCCATTGAAATGAGGTTGAGCACAAAAATAACGCTAATTCTGTTTTTATCCGGGATATTCCTGTTTTCCACCTGTAGTAAATTTGTGGATTACCCGATTGAGCCTCAAATTGAGTACAATAATTTCCTGCTGGAATTTAACCAGGAAACCGGTATTACAGAGCGAGGCGTACTTTTTATTTCATATACTGATGGTGATGGTGATTTAGGGCTTAGATCCAGAGATACATTCCCTCCTTTTAATTATGGAAGTGAATATTATTACAATATGGTAATTGATTATTACGAAAAACAAAATGGGAAATGGGAATTGGTTCCGCTTGTTTTTCCTAATCCGGGAACCGGTGAAGACGATACACTTACCTTTAGTGTTCGAATTCCTTACCTTACTCCATTAGGGGGTAACCAGTCCATTAAAGGGGTAATCCAGGACACCATGTTTTTGTATAATCCTTTATCAGATTTCGATACCATTAAATTCTCGGTTTATATAATTGACCGTGCACTACATAAAAGCAACACAGTTGAAACACCTGAAATAGTCAGAATTTCCAAATAGTATTTACTATCAGGTTTTTATTTCCCCAGTGATTTTGTTTTTTTTCATTGGTGCTATTGCAAAAATTCATTTTATCGCCCATTGATTTCTATCAAAATGAGTTGATTTAAAACCATTTCAATAGTAATTTTGTATATCACTCTGCTTAACTAAATATTTCAATAAGCCGATGTGTATCTTTTTTATTGAAACACCGTATGTTATGCTAATAAGAATAATAAACCCGGTAAATTTTAAGTACCTTATGAAACTCAAGGCACAGAGATTCGCGGTTGTAAGCTTGTTTGCGATAACAATGGGATTTTTAGAAGCAATTGTTGTTGTTTACCTGCGTGAAATTTTTTATCCGGCAGGATTCCAATTTCCATTGGTAACTATTCCTCCCGAGCTTTTTAACATTGAACTTGTTAGAGAAGTTACAACCATTATCATGCTCCTATGCATTGGTTTCCTTGCCGGCAGATCGAACTCTGAAAAATTTGCATGGTTTATTTTTGCCTTTGGTGTTTGGGATATCTTCTATTATGTAGCTTTAAAATTAACACTGGGTTGGCCCGTATCCCTGATGACCTGGGATATCCTTTACCTGATACCTGTAACATGGATTGGGCCAGTATTGGCACCGGTCATTTGTTCGTTGACAATGATCTTTCTTGCGCTGATAATTATTTTCTTTGAAAATAATGGACATCGTGTTCACTTTGGAAAATATTCAGGAACATTATTTGTTTTTGGAAGCATCATTATATTTTTCAGTTTTATAGAATCTTATCTTTTACTTCTTTATTTTGAGGGATTCTTCAATTTATTTAACAATACTTTTAACCAGGCTGATCTGGAGAAAGCCATCTCAACATTTGTTCCCGAACAATTTAACTGGCTATTATTCTGGATCGGGGAATTTTTTATTCTGGGCGGAATATTCCACATTTTTTTGCAGTCGATGAGACGCTACCAAAAAAAATATAAAATTGTATAGAATTTTTCTTTTCTTTTAAACCTTTGATTTTAATTCTTGTCTTTACGGATAATCAAAGGTTTCTTTATGAAAATTTCCATTTTTTCTATCAGAATTTTTACTCCTGCTATTATTTTACTTTATGCTTTTTGTTTACATGCGCAAACCCCGGTTCAGTCTATCAGCGGTTTTGTAAAAGATAATTTTAGCAATGAAACACTAATCGGTGCAAATGTGATTGTTTTAAACAGCCATCCGTTAATCGGAACCACTACTGACGCAGCAGGCAAGTTCACATTAACAAGTATCCCGGTAGGTTACGTGAGCATACAGATAACTTTTGTAGGGTATAAAACAGTTGAATTAAATAGTATCGAACTTGAATCGGGAAAGGAATTGGTACTTAACGTGTACATGGATGAGATGGCCGTCAGTGGGCAGGAAGTTGAGATTAAGGCAAAAGTGGATAAAACAGGTTCAATAAACCGGATGACGTCGGTTAGTGCAAGGACTTTTACCGTTGATGAAACCAGGCGATATGCCGGATCGCGTAATGATGTTGCTCGTATGGCTTCCAATTACGCGGGTATACAAACTGCTTCAGACGATAGAAATGATATCATTATTCGCGGCAATTCGCCAAGTGGTTTGCTCTGGCAAGTTGAAGGTCACGAGGTTCCGAACCCCAATCATTTTGCATCATTTGGTACCACAGGTGGCCCTGTTAATATGATTAATAACAACCAGCTTGACAATTCCGATTTTCTTACTGCAGCATTCCCCGGTGAATTTGGTAATGCTTCTTCCGGCGTATTCGACCTCAGGTTAAGAAACGGTAACGCCGATAATTTCGAATTTTTAGGACAAATCGGATTAAATGGTTTTGAACTGGGTGCTGAGGGTCCGATTTCACGAAAAACAGGGGCATCTTTCATGGTTGGATACAGGTATTCGTTTATGGGTTTGTTCCAGCTTCTTGGAATGAATTTTGGCACAGGCACTGCTGTTCCGCTTTACCAGGATTTTTCTCTTAAAGTAAACCTGCCGACAAAAAAGATGGGGACATTCACTATTTACGGGCTTGGTGGAAAAAGCGAGATCGAGTTTTTAGGTAGCGAAATCGACACTGCCGAGATTGATTTTTACGGTGGTGAAGGCATGGACCTGAGAAGTGGTTCAAGCCTGATGGTTATTGGGATTAATCATGTGATTAACATTGGTAAATCAGCTTTCGTAAAAACAGGCATTTCTTACACATTTAATGATTATTATGCCAATATTGATTCGATTGGTGAAATTGATAAAATCCTGATTCCTAAATACAGAAGTTATTTTAAAGAAAACAGGTTTATTATTTCATCTTACCTGAAAAAAAGGTTGAATTCAAACAACAATTTTCAGGTGGGCGCTATTGCTACCATGTATCAAAGCAACATCCACGATAGTATATTAAACCTTGACTTGAACCATTTTGTTGAAAACACCAATTACATTGGCAATGCCTGGCTTATCAGGCCTTATGTTACCTGGCAGCACAAATTCACCGAAAACCTGGTATTGAACACCGGGATACATAGCATGTTTTATACCTATAATTCAACATATAGCATTGAACCAAGGGTGGGAATGAAATGGCACATGGCTCCTTCATCTGTAATTAGTTTTGGTTATGGCTTACACAGTCAGCTTTTCCCGGTGCTGGTATACAACCAGCAAACCATTATGCCCGATGGGTCGTACCGAAAAATGAATGAGGATCTCAGTATGCAGAAAAGCCATCACTTTGTAGTTGGTTATGATTTGAATATCAATGAGTTTCTGCGTTTCAAATCGGAAGCATATTACCAGTTTCTTTTTAATGCCGGTGTAAATGCAAATAGCCCGGATTCATATTCAACAATCAACCAGGGTTCCGCTTTTTATTTTTACACACCCGATTCGCTGGAAAGTACCGGAACAGGCTACAATTATGGCGTTGAACTTACGGTTGAACAATTCCTGAACAAGGGTTTGTATTATCTGGGTACTGTTTCACTTTTCCAGTCAAAATTTAAGGGGAGCGATGGTATTGAAAGGAACACCGCATTCAATGGAAATTTCATTATTAATGCACTAATTGGTAAAAGCTTTCAATTGCATAAAAACAGCACAAATCCAAAACTTACCAAAAACCAAAGAATTGTAGGGTTCGATGTAAAAGTAAGTTATGCAGGCGGCAGGCGTTATGTTCCAATTGACGAGGAGCAATCAAAAATAGAACACAGGCCGGTTTATTTGTTAGACAAGGCCTATGAAGAACAGTTTCCAAATTATTTCCGCACCGACCTGAAAGTGTATTACAAGATCAACATGAAAAAAATATATGTCGAATTTGCTATTGATATTCAAAATCTTTTCAACACACAAAACATTTATTCGCAAAACTTTAACACCAGTACCGGTGAACTTTATTATACCTACCAATTGGGTATATATGTTATACCGCAGTTAAGGATCAATTTTTAGGCATTTCTTAACATCTATTCCTTTATAATTTCAGTATAAGTTAGTATGAAAAAAACTAACTTTGCGATAGTCGTGAACTACCTGCAAATCATCTGTTTTTAAATGTATGTGAGGGATTATTCGGGAAGAAAAATTGTTATCATCGGGGTATTTATCCTGGTTGCGCTTATTTATCTTGGGCGCTTGTTTTATTTGCAGGTTGTCGATCAACGTTTTAAGCTTTCAGCTGATAATATTGTTGTACGTAATGTACGCGAGTATCCGCCCAGGGGAAGAATATACGACCGCACAAACAATTTACTGGTATATAATGAAGCTGCATACGATTTAATGGTTGTTCCCAGTCAGGTTAAAGCTATTGATACGCTCGAATTTTGCAAATTGCTTAGCACTGATACGGCTACTTTTAACAAACAACTTAAATCAGCAAAAAGATATTCGCGTTACAAACCATCGGTATTTCTGAAACAGATTTCAAAAGAAGACTTTGGAATTATCCAGGAAAAACTTTATCAATATCCCGGCTTTTATTCACAGACCAGAACACTACGTCACTACCCTCAACCCATTGCAGCCCACCTGCTTGGCAACATTGGCGAAATAAGCCAAAGAGAACTTAAAAAGGACAGGTTTTACAAGGCCGGGGATTACATTGGGAAATCCGGAATTGAAAAGTATTACGAAAAACAATTGCGTGGTCATAAGGGAATGAAAATTATTGAAGTAGATGTGCACAACCGCGACAAGGGTAGTTATTTAAATGGCAAATATGATACTGTTGCCATAGTCGGAAAAAATATTATGATCGGCCTTGATGCTGATTTACAGTTGTATGGAGAACAATTAATGCAAAACAAACTGGGCAGTATTGTTGCCATTGATCCTGGAACCGGCGAGATCCTTGCCATGGTTAGCAGTCCTTCGTTCGACCCGAACATGTTGGTTGGGCGCGAACGTTCCCGCAATTTTACTTTGCTGCTCGAAGACACATTAAAACCCATAATGAACAGGGCTATTATGGGAACCTATCCACCGGGATCGACTTTTAAAATGGTCAACGCCCTGGTTGCATTACAGGAAAAAGTAATATATGGAGGCTCTGAATTTACCTGCCAGGGAAGAATGAGCCGCCCCATTAAGTGTACACATGATCATATATCGCCTCTCGCACTTGAAGAAGCCATCCAGCAATCGTGCAACGCCTATTTCTGGAAAACATTCAGGAACACATTAAACAATACAAAGTACAAAAGTTCGCATGAAGGATACCAGGCATGGTACAATCATGTAATGAGCTTTGGCTTTGGGCAGAAATTTAACACAGATATTCCCTATGAATTATCGGGTAATATTCCTGATAGTGCATATTATGATAAACTTTACCGGGGTGCCTGGAATGCATTAACAGTGAGGTCACTTGCAATTGGACAGGGCGAAATACTGGTAACACCCATTCAATTGGCCAACATGGTTGCAATAATTGCCAATCGTGGATACTATTTCCCTCCACACGTTGTAAAATCAATTGAGGGCAATGATACTGTTGCAAATAAATACAAAACAAAGATCCCGACCAGCATTGAGGCCAGGTATTTTGATATTGTTAGAAAAGCTATGTTTACTGTATTTGAAGGCGAGCATGGAACAGCCCGCTATTATAAATTAGATAGCATTACGCAATGTGGAAAGACCGGAACAGTGGAAAATCCACATGGAGACGATCATTCTATTTTCATAGCTTTCGCCCCGATGGAAAATCCAAAAATTGCCTTATCGGTTATTGTCGAAAATTCGGGTTACGGATCAAAATGGGCGGCACCAATCGCCAGCCTGATGATTGAAAAATACCTGACAGGAAAAATAACCCGGGGCCGCATTGAAAAGCGGATGCTTGAAGGAAACCTGGTATCTAAAAATCAAGACCAAACAACTAATAACGAATAACATATAACCAATAACAATTAACTAAAAGTGCGGAGAGGCGAAAACATAGCAGGTAATATTGACTGGCTTACAGTTTTATTGTGGGCAGTTCTGGTATTTTTTGGCTGGCTGAGTGTTTTCTCATCCTCATCTGATGAAAATGTAAGCAGTATTTTTGATTTTTCGCAACGATACGGAAAACAATTAGTGTGGATCGGAATGGCGGTTTTACTCGTCATTATTATTGTGATTATTGATGCCAAATTCTTTTCAACATTTTCATTTATATTGTATTTCATCACATTGGCTTTGCTGATTGGGGTTTTGCTGTTTGGGAAAACAGTTGCCGGTTCGAGGTCATGGTTTCAATTGGGTAGTTTTGCCATACAACCTGCTGAGTTTGCAAAGTTTACTGTTGCGCTGGCGCTGGCCAAATACCTGAGTATATCAAATATCGACCTGTACTTAATGAAGACCAAAATTTATGCGATTGCTATTATTATTACTCCCGCATTTTTAATCCTGCTACAAAATGATACCGGTTCGGCACTTGTTTATTTTTCTTTTATCATCGTGCTTTTTCGTGAAGGCCTTTCGGGGATGATTATCATCGTGGGAATCATAATGACAGTTCTTTTCATATTAACCCTGTTGTTTTCAGAAGTAATCGTGATAGCAGCGTTGACCCTGATATTAGTAATATCCATGTTTTTGTCTAAATCTATTCTTAAAAACTGGAAGCAAGTCCTGGTTATCTTTTTTCTTTCAACTGCTTTTATTTACAGTGTAAACTACACCTTCGATAATGTTCTTGAACCACATCAAAAGAAAAGGATTAATATACTCCTCGGAATTGAGGAAGACCTTAAAGGAGCGGGTTACAATGTAAACCAATCGATGATCGCAATTGGTTCGGGTGGTTTAACCGGAAAAGGTTTCAGAAAAGGCATGCTTACGCGTTACCAGTTTGTTCCGGAACAAAGTACCGATTTTATTTTTTGTACGGTAGGAGAAGAATGGGGCTTTGCCGGTGTTTCGGTTGTTATATTACTTTTTCTTACCCTGTTTATTCGCATTGTGTGGTTGGCTGAGCGACAGCGCTCGGTCTTCAGCAGAATTTATGGTTATGGGGTTGTTTCAATACTTTTTTTTCACTTTGTAATCAATGTAGGTATGACCATTGGCTTGGCTCCTGTGGTTGGTATTCCCCTGCCTTTTTTTAGCTATGGCGGATCTTCGCTGTGGGCATTTACCATCCTCCTGTTTATCTTTCTCAAGCAGGACGCAAACAGATTGAATATTCTTTAATAAACATCGAAATTGGTATAATACCAAATAAAACGAAAAGCATCTCCATTTTCATGAAGATGCTTCTATTTTTTCGTTTATCAATTCTTAAAAGAACAACAACCTGTTATCTTCAATATCAGATGCGTTTTCAAGCGCAGTGTACAATGTGCCCTGGTCAATCCTGGTTTGAAAATTATTTTGCAATTTGTTTACAATATCCAGGTAACTGTCCTGATCGGATGTCCTGGTTATTTTATTTACTTCAACAACAAAAATTCCTCCTTTACCTTCTTCGGGGCCAAAATTATCACCTTCGTTTGAACCAAATACAGTTCCGATAATTTTATTTTCGGATCCAAAACCTTTAATATTCCTCGATGAGAAGGTTAAGGATGCCATCTCATCCATCTTGAATTGACCAGACTGGGCAATGGTTTGAAAATCGTTACCCAATGCTTTCATTTCATCCAGAATAATTTTTCCTTTTAAATCATTGTAAACAAAAGTGTTCAACCTCGTCCTTACATCTATCATTGGAGGAAATCCTTCTTCTGCTTTTGTTATGAGTACAGCTACAACAAACTGACCTTCAAGATCAAATACTTCGGAAACATCGCCAACAGCACGGTCTTCGCGATAAGCCCACAATACAAGCTGGCGCGGATTATTCAAGCCTGTAATATTATTATCCATAGCATTTACTTTCAATGCTTTACGCCTGTTCAACCGCTCATCTTCAACTGCTATATTAAAGTCCTCAATATTATTTGATTCAGCAGCCAGTTTACTTGCTTTAGAAAATATTTGCTGGTAGGTTTCGCTGCTCACAATTACCTCACGATTTACAAAAGCAACCTTAACTTTTTTAACAGGGTCTTTTTTGCCGGTAACTTTAATTACATGATAACCAAACGGGGATTCTACCATCGAAACACGGCCAACCTTCGTATTGATTACTTCCTCATTAAACGAAGGTACCATGGTGCCATCAGCAAACCAGCCAAGGTCACCATCGTTGATTTCAGCAGAAGGGTCATCTGAAAATTCTTTGGCCAGACTACCCATTTTTTTAGAAGATCTTTTCAAAATCCGGTTCAAACTATCTGCTAAACTTTCGGCTTGTTCTTTTGTCCTAATAATATTCGGATCGGCCCTGAGTGCACCGGCGTAAGCAATAAGAATATGGCTTGCTTTCATGCTATCGGGTCTGTAGTCTACGTCGGCAAGTTTGGCAAGATGAAAAATATTTCTTTCCAAATAGGGCTCCAACACGGTGCCTTTATCCGAATTAAACATAAGCGAGTCAATCTGAACCGGCAATTGTCCTTCCATTTTCCAGGTACTGTCATATGGATTATCAGAATTTATCAATACAAACCTTGCATCGTCATCTGTATTTACAAATTCTTCATAAAGTGCATCCATTTCCCCACGTGCATCCTGTATATCTTTAACCGATGGCTTTACCTCAAATACAACATAATCGAAATCCCTGAAAGCCTCTTGTTTAAAACGCTCCTTATTTTCTTCATATGCTTTTTCATAGTCATCGTCAGTTGGATTTATCAACGAATCAGCAACTTCTGCATATTTTTTCGAAATGTACTTAATACTGGCCTTGTCGTTTTCTTCACCATAAGCCATCTTTGCCAGATCAGTTGGTATGTAATATCCTTGGTTAACCAGGTTGGCATATTTGTTCCTGAGCCTGTCATTAATTAAATATTCTTCAAAAACATACCATTGCTGTTTTACCTCAGGTCTGTTTTGATCGAGTGTTTGCAAAAACTGAACAACAAGGTTACGGTCGAAGCTACCTGTTTGCGGGTTGGTAAACGACTGTATGATTAATGGATGAGGGTTAGGGCCCTGAATCATATCGAACAATTCATCTGAGGTTACTGTTAATCCCAGGGCATCGTACTCGTTTCTCAATAAAATCTGGTTCACCATTTGTTTCCAGGTATCATTCCGTAACCTGTAGGTTTCTTCAGATGTAAGCCTTTCTTTTTTTTGTCGTTGCTGGCTGGCTTCAATATTCTGGTCAACTTTTTTGTTGAAATCCATAATTGTAATTTCTTCGCCATCAATCACACCTATATTCACTTCGCGGGAACCCATCCGTCCACCTCGGGCGAAATCACCCAGGACAAAGGCCGCAAGGGCTATTCCAATAATGATCACCAAAAAACCAGATTGTTTCCTAATTGTTCCAATAACAGCCATCTCTAACTACTTTTAGTTTAAAATTTTGAGGTGCAAATGTACAAATGTCTCCCGAAGTATAAAAATAAAAAATCATTAAGGAAAAACCCAAGCCAACTAATAATTACATGTCTGTTATGCAGTGTTTTACGGATTTTTTACACAGGTGCTAATTAAAAATGAAAAAAGATAAAACGGACGACAGTGCTGAATAATCATTAAATAAGTTCAAGTTTTACTTCATCAAGCTTGTTTTCGCTCGCATTTAAAATTTGAAACTTGAAAGGTGTGATTGTAATGACTTCATTTATTTCAGGAATATTCTCGTGATGCTGTATTATAAAGCCGGCCAGCGTTTCGTATTCATCCGAAACGGGTATGTTTAATTTATATTTATCGTTCAGGTAATCGATTTCGAGACGTGCAGACAGTATAAATTCCGTATTCGAAATTTGCTTTTCAACAGTTTTCTCAACATCATATTCATCTTCAATTTCTCCGAAAATCTCCTCTATTACATCTTCCATGGTTACTATGCCTGATGTTCCACCAAATTCATCTACAACAATTGCCACACTTTTATGGCTACCGATAAAATCATTCAGCAAATCGTTTGCAGCCTTTGTTTCGGGATAAACTTTTGCTTTTCGGATAATTTTTCTGATGCTTTCCGGTTTTTTAAACACATCAAACGAGTGAACATATCCGATCAAATTATCAATGCTATCTTCATAAATCATGATTTTGGAGTGCCCCGTCTGTACAAAAAGATCAATAAGTGTTTCAATATTATCATAAATTTCCAACGCTTTGATTTCGGTACGTGGCACCATGCAATCGCGAAGTTTAATATTTTTAAACCCCATTGCATTCTGGATCATTTGAATTTCCTGATTGTATTCGTTCTTTTTTTCTTTATCAGGTTTAAACTCCTTAACATATTCTTCAAGGTCGATTGCGCTAAACTGGTAACTATTTGATGACAAATGAACCCTGAATACTTTTTTCAGTATAAATTCTGAAAAGCCGATATAAAGCAATACAAAAGGATAAAAGCTATAGTAGAATAGCCAGACGGGTATTGAAAAGAATTTGAGTGTTGTATTGGAGTTGATCCGAAACAATACTTTTGGAATGAACTCAGCGGTTATCAAAATGACGAGCGTTGAAACTATTGTTTGGATAAGCAATACAAGAAATTCTGAATATAATGTATCTGGGATGATATTTTTAATACCTGGTTCAAGTAATTTTGCCATAGCTATGCCATACACAACCAATGCAATATTATTTCCCAGGAGCAATGAACCGATAAAGCGACTGGGATTATTATAAAAAACAGAAAGTATCCTGGCATTCAGGAGCTTCCTTTTCAAATCCAGTTCCTGTTTCAGCCGGCTGGAACTTACAAAAGCAATTTCCATTCCCGAAAAAAAACCGGAGAATAAAATCATAATAATTATTACAAGTCCGTATATTGTCATTTCTGAATTTGCAGTATAAAAGTAAGTAAATTGGATGATAACATTTTAGATGAAATGGGGAAATATTTGAACCAATAGAATTTAATTTGTAGATACAGTATCGTCTTCAACTTCAAAAACACCTCTCATATTAAATATGTCGCGACTTTTAAAAGATTCGTGTGCATGGAGGCTATCCCCGTAAATTACTTTACCAGGGGTGGTTATTTTAATAAATGTATTGGCGATAATCTTTTTATTCCGCTGGTCCCATACCAGATTCTCGGTATTTAATTGTTCTTCGTTTTCATAATTCATAACCACAACATCGTTTCTGGCTTTCATTAATTTCTTCTTTTCGTAATTGATGCCATAATTGGCCTTAATAAAAGAAACCGGCTGTTCTAAAGAATCATAAAAAGTAACTTCAAATCCATCAGGAAAAACAGTATATGCATCCTCACCTTCAAAACGATTCATCAACGGGCTTCGGAGAACAACCTGGAGATAACCCGAGTCTGTTCTTTCATAAACAATATTATGTGCCGAAACAATCGGTAAGGAATCCTGCTGGGTGATCTGTCGCACCTCTGATATTGAGTTCTCGCACGAAAAAAGCATTATCACGATTGATAAAGTGACAATGCTTTTTATGAAAATCTTTAGCATAGTATTGGCTGCACTATTTTGCAGCTCGGATTGTAGTAACTTCGTTAATCCAGCATCCAACAGTATAGCTTTCGCCTTCAGCAAGGTTGTAAAAGAAAAGCACCTCCGTTGGTGGAAAATACACCTTGTAAATATTGATTTTTTTATTTGCCAGGTCTGTCAATTCAGCCTCAACCTGCTTTGCTTTATAGTATTTATCAACTGCTGCCCAATAGGCTACTTTTTTTGTCAGGTCATTATCGCCGCAATCTTTGGCGCTAATTGCATATAAATCACCAATAAATAAATAGGGCATGCCCCACTCCGGATTAAGTTCAGCAGCCTTCAAAGCCATTTTCCTTGCCCTGGGGAAATCCTTTTGTGCTTTGTATGCTTCAGCTAAAAAGATATACGCATCATCTACTTTATCCTGATTCTCCATATTTGTTGCGTCTTCCATATACTTGATAGCTTCACCAAATCTTTTTTCTTTTAACAGCATTTTACCAATCAGGTATGCCGACTCCGGTGTAGGCTCAAGATCGTAGAGTTTAACAGTGGTTTCGAAGTAAAGCGGATGCTCAATGCATTTCTTTTTATCGAGCAGTTTCACAATTTTTTTGATCAATTCAACATTTTCAGGATCAAGGTCAAATTTTTGCTGATAAATGCGAACCAGGTCGTTACAATTGGCAAAAGGTTCAAAAGTAGTTTCGATGTTGCCTTGTATGTTTTCCCATTTTACAACGTCTTTGGGTTTGTTTTTTTCTTTATAATATTTAATATTCGTAGTAATATAATCACTGATCATATCGTAAGCATCAACTACTGCTGCAGTGTCGGTCTCTCCTTTCACTGCCATCCTTGTAATTGCCCTGAAATAATAAACATAAACAGGGCCTTTGGCTTTGGCACCATCCAATTCAATTGATTTACCTAATATTTCAAAGGCTTTCACATAATCAGCAGGCCTGTTTTTATATAAATCTACACCCTTACGTCCCAGGATTGTACCAACTTGTGATTTACCAGTTTTATAATGATTTGGAAAATACTGAATCCTCATATCGTATATGATCATCAAGGAATCAATGAGTGCATTCTTCTTTTTGTCGTCTTTGGCATTTTTAATATAAAAGTCTAGCATTTTAGCGCCATCAACATAGATGTTTTCACTGGCTTTCGGACAATCTTTAACTACTTTTTTCCAAAAACTAAATGCATGTTCAACAGAAGGGCTCTTGTATTTACTTGCTTTCCATTGTTTGTACGATTCGCGATACAACGAAAGGTTTTGAACACAGTCAACACTATCATGACCATATTTTGGCAGATCGTCCTGTCGAAATTCAATAATGTTAGTCTTAATGGCGAGTGCCGGAAAAGAAATTAATATGCTCAACAAAATAGCAAATGACTTAACTTTCATATTCATAGTATTTTATTTTAACCTTTATCTATATTTTCGTTTATGAAACCAATGTTCTGATACCGAAACCCCAAAAGTAACATTAATAAAATTCTCTTGTATTAAATTATTATCAGTTGTTCCCCTGCTTCCGGCTTCAACACCGAGATCTATGGTTGTTTTCGATTTTTTCATTGGAAAAGTAAATCCAAAACTTATGCCATACTCATTAATTGGTTTTCCTAACAGGCTAAGATATGAATTAACATAACGAAAACCAACACGATAGGTCATTCTTTTAAATAAGTTTGAAATACTGGTATGTTTTGGGGTTATTTCGCCCCCTACCGAAACCCTCCATGCATTGTCAAGCGAATCGGACCTGCCAAACGAACTGAACTTTTCCCATTGTTGCCACTCAAAATCAGCTCCAACCAACCATAAGTTTTCATCCCTGAACACAATGCCAATTCCAAACCTGTCGGGTATTACAACTTTCCCTTTCTCTTCCGGAGAGTAAATAATTGTGTCTTTAACAATTTCAACAATATCATCATATCCGCCCCTTAAAGTATAGGCAAAAGTTGATCGGCTTGCATTCATGTTCCAGGAATTTGAATAGACAGCGCCAAGTGTTAACAGTTTCTTATCCTTCAGCGGTATATCATATTGAATTCCATAATCGAAAATAAAGTCAGATCCAACAGTTTTAGTATTGGTTTTTGTTCCAAAAATATTAATCGAATCAGGGAAATATACCATGCTGCTGCGGCTGCCTTCTCCAAAAAGAAAGATCGCATCGAAACCAAGCCGTAACCGCTTTCCAATATTAAAACCATTTCCCCAGTAAAACTGGTTTATACCGCCATCACCCTCAATACTGTTGATTACATTAGTAAAATCATATTCACTCATGTCAACCATAACATTAACATCGTAGCCAATTTTGCTATAGGGCAACGCGCCCAAACTCGTCCTCCACCAATTTGTTACCGGAAAACCTATAAAAATATGACTTAAAGTTACATAGTCAGAACTCTCACTTTTAAGGCTTGTCCGGTGATCGGTATAATTGCCAATCAGGCCAACCTCAAAAATAAATGACAGCGAATCAAATTTTCCGTATGATGCCGGGTTTGTCGGGTTTATCTTATTGGGATTCCACATTGCAAAAGATATCCCACCCATTCCTGTTAAGGCAGTGCTTATGTTTTTACCATGCAAATATCCAAGGCCATATCGCGAGTATGGAGAATTGATCTTTTGCCCGATGACGAGAAAAGATGAAAAAATCAGAATTGTAACGATACCCGCTTTAAAAATCTTCATTGAAATCAAGGATTTTCTTCAAACCTGTAAGCACCAAATTTGGGGCTGCAAAGATGTTATTTTTTAAGTATTTATCAAAATATTTATGGTCTCCGCCCGTAACAATTATTTTCAGTTCAGAAAATTGCTGTTTATACTGATCAATCATGCCATCAACTTCGCACAATACCGCATGTTGAACCCCCGATAAAATTGAAGATTCAGTAGTGTTTCCTATTAGTGGAGTTGCGTTATCCCATTCAGGTTGAACTAACGGAAGTTTATCTGTAAAAGTATGCAGGGCCTTAAACCGCATCTCAATACCAGGGCTGATACCTCCGCCAAGATATTCACCTTTGGCAGTAAGCAAATCGTAAGTAATGCTGGTTCCTACATCAATGATTAAAATATTGGTATTCTTAAAAAGTTCCCAAGCCCCAACAGTTGAGGCAATACGGTCTTTCCCTAAGGTTTTGGGTGACATATAAAGATTTTTTACAGGAAGTTTTGTCTGAAAGTCAAATTCGATAAACCGAACTTGTTGGCTAAAATCATGAAAAAAATTTAGACTTTCATCCCTGACGGTAGAAACAATACCAGATGTAAGTTCAGGATAACTTTTGATGATTTCTTCCAGATCAGTTGCTCCGATCGTTTTTAAATACTCCAGTGCAACAATCTCATTTTGCTTAAACACAGCAAACTTAACAAGCGTATTTCCAATATCAACAACAAGTTTCATTTAATGGCAGGCTTGATATAAGTGTGCAAAATTAGAAGTTGTGTGGTAAAGTGCGAAGATTTTAAGATTTTTTTTGAGAAAATTAAATTTTGTTTAATTTTGCCGTTCCAAATTTTGCGGTGCCATAGCTCAGTAGGTAGAGCAACGGACTGAAAATCCGTGTGTCCCTGGTTCGATTCCAGGTGGTACCACAAATTAATTTTAAAACCCGTTGTTTAACAATCCATTAGATAACGGGTTTTTCAATGGTAGACGGAAAGGTGGACGGTTTTAGTAATTGAGTGTTCGGATTTAGTCAAAAGTAAAAGATATTTTTCCGTCCTTTATTTGTCTTGCTACACTATATGATTTTGCAAAGGCATATCCTTTTTTCAAACCTTTGTACCAAATTGCAGGATACCAATTTGGGTGAGTATAGCTGGTTGTAGTCCATTCTGTTTTAATCACTACTTTGCTGTTATCTCTCACGCTAATAGTCATTCTGTGAGAGGTGGCATAGCCTATTTCTATACCTTCTGTATTTACGTAATGATATTTGTTGCTGGATTCATCAATTCTAAACCCATCATTTACCAGAATCATCATAATTTCATCAAATACTTTGTCTGTGTCCCTATTAACAATAATTATGATGTCCTTAGCACCTTCTGGTATATTTTTTAGTTCATCGGGGGGAATGTCTGCATGATAGGCAAAGTCATTTACACTTGCACAACCCGTAAATAATAAACATACTAATATTAACTTTTTCATTTTATTTTGATTTCCCGCATTTTTCGCAGAATGTTTCGTTTTTCTTTTTTCATCTGACAAAAATCACATTTTATTCGTCAAATCTACAATCTGATTTTATGGAATCGAACAAAAATAAGGTATTAATGTCAATCACATGATTACATTACGGTTAAAATAATTGAAGTTTTTTTAAGATAGATTTTGTTAACACAGTTTCTTTTAATTATAATCCATCAAGCAAAAACATACACTATGAAGACATTACATCTCTTTATAATACTCATCTTGATTTGCTTTTCTTTCAGTTGTATACAGCAGAGAACAAATGACTTTATCGAAGAAGAAGGAAAGTTATCATGAACCGGTATTAGGAATTTTTTACCCCAACAAAAAGGCCGGACTTATCGCTGTCAGCAAAGGAGCCCGGCCAAACCACTATCTGTATCCGTGTAGGATACGATATGACAAATATAATGATTAGCTTGCAGGGGATAACCAACAAACCAATTAAGATGAGAAAGTTATTCGTTGCTATTGTTATTTCTATTCTGCTATTTCCCACATTGTCTTATTCCCAAATACAGGATGTCGACTTAGTTGATGCACTAATTGGTAGTAATGTTTTTGAACTACATGAAACATTGGAAACATTGGAATTGTGGAATCATGGTAATCCAAGTCCTACTGATAATGCTAAATATTCGGTGTCAATTGAAAACGGGACCGGCACAACTAAACTGTTCACGTTTTTTTATGATGGGAACGGATGGATTAATAAGATGGTAATCAACTATCAACACGATAACAGGAAACATTTAGAAGAACTTGACAAACTGAAAAAAATCTTTGATAATGTTCATGTTGGTAAATTTTCAACTGATGTAACCGTAACATACAGAAAGTGGAAAAAGTTAAATCGGTGAAACAAATCCTTTTTGTCAATGGTTTTCATGTATTCTCTTTTATCGTTTTAAAAAAATCGTCTACCTCGCAATACTTCAATACAAAACTTAATTCAATGTCTTTTGTCAGTTCTTCAAATTCGCTAACTGTCATGTCTTTGCTGTTAAGTTCCCTATGTCCTGACACTGTGAAACCCATTGCATCGGGTGGAGGTTCTTCGTCTGAGGTAAATTTATCCTGGTAAATAAATATTACAGACTTTTCTACATATAGTTGTTTCCTGGCCTCCTCCAAACTTATATTACCTTCTAACAGGTTTGATAGAATGGCTCTCTTATCAATTGTCTCCATTTGGTGCAAGTATTTTGTCAACCAACTTATCTACATCTTCGTTTGACAGACTGCTAAGATCAATCTTGTTTTCTACTCGCTGTAGTTTAGGCAAACCATATTCAAGAAGTTTAACCCATACGTCAACACGTTCCTTTGGTGTCAACTTGGTCACATCTCTTAAAACATCTTCGTATAAATCTTCAGTTAACCCGGTTACTAATTCCCTAAGTAGTTTTGTTACCTTGTTTGGCGTTCCTTTGTCTCGCCCCCCAGTTTTTTGTCCTCTTGCCATGATTCACATATTTAAATTATCTATTTCGCTCTACTTTAGATAGTTACTAAATTCAAAGTTTCTTGATTAATTAGTTCAACATCAAACAGTTTGTAGTTGTTTTTATATCTGGCCTCTCTTTTCATTCTCGAATGCCTCTGATTACTTTCTTTGTTCCTGATATTATCAATTAAATGTTGGTAGGGTAATGGACGGGTTCTCGTACTGTTTTCCAAGTATATTACAAGTCTGGAAATCGTGGTTTGTCAGTTGCTCGACTTTAGCCTTTACTTTTCTGTCTATTCGCTCCTGATCTTCGTCTGATAGTTTGGCTAAAATCTTCTTATAAGTACTTTTGTAGTCTTTGTAACGCCTTCTCTCGTGTGCTAACAAGTGCTCCCTGATGTCATTGTTTTGCATCACTGCTAATACGTTTAACTCGTGGGGTGATAATTCTAAATAGTTCATGTTATTTAATTTTGGAATTTCATAATATGATTTAAGAAAACTTTGTCCCAATTGATAATGGGTTTCGGGTTGTATCAAATCCTCAACCGTTCTGATATTTATATACCTGTTACCCTTAAAATACTTCATGTATTTGACCTCCTTTTCAATCCTGGTAAGACTTTTATTCAAAGTAATGTTGTCATGTGACTTCGCCTCAAATGTCTTATCGTAGCATTTAATTGAATAGTCCGTAAATCGTGCCTTTGCTCCATAAGTGACGCTCCTGTCGTACATCGGTCTAATTGTCTTTCCAAGTTTGTTGAACAACCAATTCGGATAAAGGTTTTCTGCAGGTTCATCAATCACAATACCCATTGAAATACTCTTGACCTCGCCTCCAAATAATCGTCCTTGCAGTTGATCATTAAGTCTGAAGTATGTGTCCGTTATTTCATTGAATCCATAATCCGAATAATTGTTATTACAATAGTACTTTTGCCAACTGTTTGAAATAAACAGCCCCCTTTTTGTGTATCGCAAAAACATGTTCTTTAGTTCGCCCGAATAACTAAGTACCGTTCCTGTTGTTTTATTGAAGTATGGGGTGAATATAATGCCAAGATGTTCAAAGGGTTTACTCTCGCCCTTAAACACCTCTTTAGGTGGTTTGACAGTTGAAAATATCTTTGTTGTATTGTACATTTTGACTATCTTAGCACGTCTGTTGACGTTGCCGTCAATTGATTTGATAATTGGGAGTCGGGTATTCGCTCCCTTTTTTATTTTCAAACCATTTGACAAACCTGTCAATGAATAATTTTCTTTTGTTGGGATAGAGTTTGAAGTGATTGAAAAAACAGACAATCAGATCCATTTTATCAGGAGAGAACCGGAATAGTATAAAACTGTTTTTCTTGATGCCGTTCTTTTTCTCGAAATAGTCTCCGAAATACCAGTTCTTGTACGACGTTGGGAGTAAGCCGGTAAAGAATGAGTATTTGCCGTTATTCTGTCTGCTCCTGATAATATGATCCGATTTAATAATATCCTTTCGTTGGGTTTCCTCTACCTTTAAATCACCTGGCATTTTAAAAAAGTATAAAGGTTGCTCTTGCAATTGGTAGTATCCTGATTCGTTGATGTGATACTTTAAGTTTTTGAAATCTGGAAAATGATTTGATGTTGCCATGATTTAATAATTTTTTTGAGTTTATGTGTGTCTTTTGTATTTCAATGATTCGACTTCTTTTAATGCCTTGTCTACCTCATCAGACCGGAATCTGACACGAGTGTTAATCTTATGTGCCTTGATCACTCCATTTTTAACCCAATGGTGTAGTGTAACCAGTGAAATACCTAACAGGTCGGCAACTTCTTTCCTGGTTAAATACTTGATTTCGGGATTAGGCTCTGGAATTAGAGACTGAATTTTTTCCTCTATTGTGTTTGAAATTAGAGATTTCAGCTCGCTGATTGAAATATTCTCGATCTGTATAGTGTTCATTTGCTCCAATTTTACGTTTTTGAAACAAATGTATGGTGGTCTTAATCCAATGTTATTCCGAAACTTCCGAACGGAAGTAAACCAGAAGTAAAAAAAGTATTTTAATGGTTAACTAAGTGGTCGAATATTCCTTCAAACTCGTCTCTATCTGTGTTATATGGCTCCTCTGTTAAATTTCGTTCGCTCATATAACCAGGAACATCTAAACCAAATTCATTATAAAATATTCGTGCCTGTGTTGTGGGTTTTCCAGTATTAAGAAAAGGTCTTAACACATAGTATAGGGCTAACAATTCGGTTTTGTTTTTACTTATCCCCATCCATTTGCCTTCCTTTGTATACTCTCTGATTTCGAGTATGTCTTTAACGGTTTTGGCATGATCGGGATTTAAAAATGATCCTTCAAATGTTTCAATATCTTTTCTTCCTTTGGTATTGTTTTTTGTTGTTGTGGCTCTTTTTACTTGATCAATGAATCCCTGCAAGACCCCCCCCTTTAACATAATAGCTTCTTGCAATAAGCGAATAACCTCAAATGTTATTTCAATGCTCTTTTGTTTTGGAATAATAAACAAATTACATATTTTCTCCTCAAATAATTCATTGTCAATTTTTCCTTCTCTAAATTTCTTGTAAAGTTCTTGATACAAAGGCCAAAAGGTTTTAAACCGATTATCAATTTGATAAAGATGTTTTAACTGTTGGTGTGTTTGTTGTGGGGTGAATAACAGAAATTCACTTACGGCTAACTGTTGTAATTTTTTCAGTTCGGTTTTATATTGTAAGCTATCATAATCATACTTTACCAAGTTATCAATTTCAAGTGTCTGTAATTCAATAATAAACTTTTGATAAAGTTCCATTTGCCAAAATTGATTTGATAAAATAAACGTGTCAACCTTCACGATTAGCACCCCGAAATTTACAAAGAATTGGCAGTTAATTTACTTTCTTTAGTGGTTTATTGATTCTGTAATCTTTTGCTATCCTTTCGGCTGTCTCCTCTTTAGTAACCTTTATATAGTTTAGAAATATGCTCTCCTTTTTGTGTCCTGTGATCTTCATTATATCAATGGTAGGTATCCCATGTTTATACATGTTGGTAGCTCCTGATCTCCTTGCTGTATGTGTCATTATTTGTTTATATTTCGGAGTAGTTACTTCAAATTTTCTTCCTTCTTTGTAGACTACTTTTGTAATGGGTTGTGTAAACTTTGCCATTAACCCTATTTCTTTAATTCTTTTATTTACTTTCTGCTCGTATGTTTTTGGTAAACCTTCAGGATATTTTTTGATCAGCTCATCAAGTATCCAATGCCATAAAGGAATAATCACTTCCTCCCCTGTCTTTTTTGTTTCAATCCTAATATTTCTGTTACCTGTGGAGGTTTTTTGTATGTGGTGTGGTTTGATACGGCTGTAGTCAGAAAACCTCAACGCAGTAAAACAACCAACCAAGAACACGTCTCTTGCTGTCTCTAATTCAAGTTTCCTTGACAGATCAAGATTGTATAACTTTTCGAGCTCTTCAAAACTAAGATAGATGCTGTCTACTTGTTCTGAAATGCCTTTAAATGCCTTTTGATTGTGGTTTGTGTTAGTATGGTATTTTTCATCTAAAGAGGCATTCATAATCCTTTTAATTAGGGTTATGTGTTTGCCAATGGTATTAGTCGAATAGTTTTTTCCTCTCAAAAATTTTACATAGTCGTTATAGAGATTCATATCAACATTTTCAAAATCAACAATACGCCTTTTCTCCTTTTGGTATTTCTGAAACTGTACATTAAAACTCTTATACATTTTGACAGTGCTGTAATTGTACCTGGTGCCATTATCAGTTAATCGTTCACCTGATTTGATTTCCTCGACAAAGTGATCAATATAGTCGTTTAGGTTTTTGTAGAGTTGTTTTTCAACCTTTGACGGCCTGAACTCCTTGTCAAAATCCTTTTTTACTTCTTTGGTTGTTGGGGTTTCCCTGTTCATTTCGTAGTTGCTGAATAGGGTTGATTTATGATCAATAAACCTACCTATACGGGTGTTAATTGCCTTGTTGTCACTGATTTCGGCTCCTGTGAGCATTATCCTCAATTCTTTTAACTGTGTGTCAGAGTTCTTTTCAAATGCCCTCTGATTGACACTATTCCAAAAGTTTGGATTGATAGAATAGCCTATTGAATAGTTAACCCTTTTGTTGTCAAACCTAATTAATGCGAGTATTGGAGTCGGTTTGTCAGCCTTTGCGTCTTTAAGTACGAATTTGATAGTTGCCATGATTATTTGATTTGATACTATAAAGATAATACAAAAATTTGAAAGTAGACGGATAAGTAGACGGTTATTTTTAACTTTTCTTAATTTATACTTAACCTAAGTTAATTAATACCTCAACATAAAGTATTGTTAATAGTGCTCTATAAAGATATTTAGTTAAGAATAATATTCTGAAAAGAAAAGACCAATATATTTGTTTGAGGTACAGGTGGTACCACACTTAAAAACACCCAAAACCCTGATTATTTATAATGGTCAGGGTTTTTTAGCACTGCCTTTTTAAAGCATTTCTAACAGTTTTATTGGTAGCGTTCCGAAATTTACTAATGAATTAGTGTATTAACTTTAAGTTTTTTAATTCGGTAAGAAGTTTCTGCAAACTGTTTACATCAAATTTTTTAAACATGTTTTTGCAATGTGTGTCAACTGTATCAATTGTAACATTAAGTTTTTCCGCTACTTCTTTCCGGATATTTCCGCTGATCAATAAATTGAGCACTTGGTATTCTCTTTTTGTTAGAATAGGTTTATTTGAAATTTTTGGGGACACACTTAAATCAAAAAACGGAGGAACATCCTTACCAATCTCCCTTTTGCCTTTCAATACCGAATGAATAGTGTCAATAAGTATATCTTTTCCACTAAGTTTCATGATGATCGCATCTACTTTATTCATCCAGACATTAAACAATATTTCAGTATCTGTTTCTGCTGTTAAAGCAATGACTTTTTTGTTTTTGTAATCGCTTTTGATTTCGATGCAAAAGTCAACCCCGCTTTCACCGGGTAAATTAAGGTCTAATAAAATCACATCTGCATTTGATGTCTTTAGTTTTTCCCTGGCCTCTTCAGCAGAGGTTGCCCATCCGCCAACAAACATTTTATCCGCCTTTACATCGAAAACATTTTTAATACCTTCGATATAGATAGGATGGTCTTCAATAATAAATAACTCGGTTACCGGTGTCATAATTCTATCTCTATAATTATTGCTGTACCCTGATCAATACCCGTGTCGATGGTTAACTTCCCATCAAGATAACTTACCCTTTGACGGACATTTTTCAAGCCAAGCCCATTCATTTCCTTTTTTTGATCAAATCCTTTTCCATCATCCTCTACACTCAGGCTGATGCTTGAACGATCTGCAAGAAGCTGAACATTTATCTCTTTTCCTCCTGAATGTTTAACTGCATTATTGATCATTTCATACGACAAATAAAACAGGTTTGCCTCCAGTTTGGGATTAAGCCGGTTGATAACGTTTGTATAAAGAGTAAAATTAATAGTACTGTTTCGCTCCAGTATATGGATCAGATTTTTTAGTGCTTTTACCAACCCATGCGATTCGAGTTGAGCAGGCAGCATCTTGTGCGACAAATCTCTGATGTTGAGGCTTATTTCAGTTAGTGAGTCGATAACGCCTGTCGTATTTTCGTTTTTCTTATAAAATTTTTCAATCGACATTTTTAATACTCCCAGTTTAGGACTAATTCCATCATGTAAATCCATTGCCAGTCGTTTTCTTTCAGCATCCTGGCCTTCGATAAGTGCATTTGCTACTTCCAGTTTCTTTTCATGTTCCATGGTTTTAATCTTCGCCTTACGGATTAGAGATTTTTGTCTCCAATAAATCAAAATAGCCAGCACAACCGAAAACAGCGTCAATACACCAAACAAGATAGCATTGATCCTGTATAATTTACTATCCTTTCTTACAATTTCCTTTTCCTTTTTCTCGGTCTCGAAAACAGTTGACAGGAATAATGATTGCTCAATACGTTGTTTATTTCTATACCGGTTTCTCAATTTTATTGAACTTTTGTAATACTTATATGACATCGCAGAGTCGCCAATAGTTGTATAGTAATCGCTGTATGAATCAAGAACAGAAGCTTCGAGGTCGATATTATTGAGTTCCCTGGCAAGGTTTACTGCTTCATTTAAAATGATAATCGCACTGTCGGACTTTTTTTCAGCCATCAGCAGGTATGCATAGTTATTATAAAGGCTAGCTAAATGTTTTTTATACCCATTAGTCCTTGATATTTTGATTGCCTCATCATATGATGATTTAGCTTTGTTTAGTTTACCTAATGACTTAAAAAGTAAAGCATTACTATTTAACAGGGCAACTTTCTTATAATCCATTTCGTTAGTATTTACCAATGCTTCGGTCAGTGATAAATATTTTTGAATTGAATCAATGTTGTTAAAGCTATTGGCAAGTAAAATGTAATTCTTAACCAATCCGGTCATGTTTTTTTGTTTTTGTTCGATACTTACTGCCATTCTTGCGTAATTTCTGCATATTTCGATCTCATTAAGATCATAATTTGCTAATGCGATATAATAATTCAGATCAGCTTCAAAATCATCTGAACTACTTTCTTCGATTTGCTTCTGTGCAGTAAATAAAAACTCCAAACCTTCGGATACAAATCCCGAGTTTTGATATACCAGGCCTTTATACATCATGATTTCATGCTTTCTGTCAATAAGATTATTGGCTGACAGAATGCTGTCGGCTTTCAAACAATTCAATATTGCATTTGAGTACTTTCCCGATTTCGCCTGTGTTTTAATAATTAAAGCAAGCGCATCTATCTGAAGACCTGGGTTTTGTTGTACTTTAGCAATTAAATAAGCCGCATTTGCATAGTACAATATGGAATCGGAATCAATATTTTGAAAACTATTCGCCCGATCAAAATTATGAATGAATTCATCAACAAATTCCTGCGCTGGAACTGTTACCATAGAACAGATTAAAAAAATTCCTAAAAGGCCAATAATTGCAACTTTAACCCTAAACATCTAATAGTCAGTTGTTTTTTGTAAATATAATAAAAATTACAATTTAAAACTCACTGTTTCCAGTGATGTCAATATCACTGTTTTCTCCCCTTCCATTTTAATATTATCTGGTATTACTTTGCTAAAAAAAGATATGAAAAAGCTAATTCTTATTTTGTCAATTATTCTGATCGCCTTGCTTTATCCTTTTTCCGATCTAATAGCGCAGTATTCAATACCTTCATTCAATGTTGAATTGAACCAAACTAATTTAAGCTTTATTGGAGATGACGAACCAGTTATCAACTCAGCTGAAGAACGAAAAATAAATGTTGAAGTTGAAGATGGTTATGTTAATCAAGCATCCTTTGCAGTTATATATATTTATTCGATTGACGGAACAACTGAGTTAGGACCCTATACAATATCTGAGGGAAATACATTAGAAGTTACCATAGATAAAAGGGATTGGGGCCTTCGTGTAAATGATTACCTTGAAGATTGTGAATTATCGGTATGGATTGATTGACGGACAAATAGAGTGGTTGGTTACTTACAAATACATTAATTGAATTATAACAATTATAAGTTATTATAAATCTTGAAAACATGACAATGGAGGCTTTTACAATGACAATGCCATTAACTATGACAACACTAGGAATGCTTGGACCGGTTAAACTTACTACCGATAATATCGACAATTTTATCAAGGCCCGTTCACCGGGCAATTACGCACTGGGTTATATTGAAGGAAAGGCCTTTATTGTAAAATATATTGGGCGCTCTGACCTTGATTTGAACGAGGAACTAAAAAGCTGCATAGGGCATTACCCTCATTTTAAATGGAGTTATGCATCATCGGCAAAAGCTGCCTTTGATAAAGAATGCCAAAACTACCATGATTTTGGAGGTAGCGAAGATCTGGATAATAACAACCACCCGGCCAGTCCGGATGGAGAATATATGATATGTGAAATTTGTGGTTTATAATATAACAGTCGAATTGAGAAAAAGCTGGAAACAGTGAATGACTTTGAAGTAATGAACTTATTATCTGCTAAAAGTTATACTTCAAAAAAGGATTAAATGCAAGCGGGTAGTACCGGGTTAAATGTAGATAAAAACCCTGGTCATCATGGCAGACAGATAAAAGATGACAGGGGTTTGGGGTAGTCCGCTTGCTTTTTTCCTAATTTCTTTAAAAGAATACAAAAATCAACCTTTCCATAAACTCTCAGTATTTGCCCGGCATTACTGCCAGGTATAAAGGGCCAGAAAGTTTTTTGGATAAAATTAAAAAGCTGCCTCAAAAAATTGGGGCAGCTTTTTCTGTTGAAGTTTACTCAAAAAACTATATGATGATTTCCTGATTATTTTCCAGTTTAATTTTCACTTGGTGCTGTGGCAGCCACACGATCAATAATTTCAGTATAGGCACTGAATTGAATAAGGCATTCACGTTGTGCATTAACCAGCCTGGGTGAAACTTTTGATTCAAAAAAAGTATCTACTCCTTTGGTCATCCACTCATTATAACCAATATCGCCATTCGTTTCGGCATTTATATACCTTTTTCTCTCTGATGCCAACTGTCTTGAAAATTGCCGCGAGATCCTGTAGCACTCATTTTTGCCAAGAACGAGTTGTTGTTGTAAAAAATCCTGGTCAGTGCGTTCTAATTTTCTCGCTTTGTTTCCAAGGCTATGCAAACCTGCTATCGCTACGATTAATCCAACTATTATTAAAGCTATTAAAGTTATTAATCCCATAATACTATACCTTTTAACTTACCAACAATTCAAATCAAAATGTTCTGCTTTAACTCCTTAAAGAGAATTTCAATAATTACAATTTGGTTTTTTTGGAATGTACTCTTAACTACAACTTTGCAAAGAAACTGGTAATTTTCTTTGCGTGGTAAACCAAAAGATTAACAATTTATTAACATTATTCCTGTTTGACAGGTACATTATATATACAAGTTAATGTAAACCATTGGTAACATGGCATATAAATAACTTAATAGTTTAAGTATTTATTGTTGAGTTGTTGATAAAAAACATTTCTGTTAGCACCCATTTCATTGAAAATGAATATCATGCTAACCTAAATGACAAAAAGGACATCTGTAACAGACATTATTTTAGCCCAGGCCTCAAAGAGCACTTAACTTTTCGAAGATTTTATCTCAATCAATTGGGTTTAATTACATTCCGGATATTTTTTCATCAGAAATAATTTATCCATACTTTTGTCGGAATTTTTGAAGCAAACAATCTATTTATAAATGAAACGACTTTTAATTGCAACCGGTGGTGGTGACTGCCCCGGACTTAATGCTGTAATACGGGCTGTTGTACACCGTGCTTCGCAAGAAAAAGACTGGGAGATACTGGGAAGTATCCAGGCTTTTAACGGTGTTTTATGGGAACCTACCGAGGTGGTTGTGCTTGATGATGAGAAAGTTTCAGGCATCCATTTTCAGGGTGGAACTATCATTGAAACAACCAACAAAGGCGGCCCATTTTCCTGGCCGGTAAAAGACAAAGATGGCAACTGGTCAACGGTTGACCGGTCGGATGACATGATTAAAAAGTTACAGTATATGCATATTGATGCCGTAATCAATATTGGAGGTGACGGATCGCAGACCATTTCACAAAAGCTCTATGAAAAAGGACTAAATATTATTGGTGTACCAAAAACCATCGACAACGACTTATCTTCAACCGACACTACATTTGGTTTCCAGACAGCAGTGCAGATAGCAACCGAATCAGTTGATAAGCTCGTTACAACTGCTGCGAGTCATAACCGTGTTTTTATGCTAGAGGTTATGGGACGAAATGCAGGCTGGATTGCCTTGAATGCTGCTGTTGCCGGTGGTGCTGAAGTTTGCCTTATTCCTGAATTTCCGTACGACATTAATAAAGTGAAAGAAGCACTCGAAGAACGATTTCATTACGGTCGTGGTTTTGCTGTGGTTGTTGTTGCCGAAGGAGCACACAATAAAAATGGCGAAATGGTTTACCAGGAAAATAAGGAAATTGGATATGAAAATAAGCAGCTTGGAGGGATCGCCCGAAAACTGATTTCGGAATTGCAGGAAGCCGGTTTTAAACATGATATGCGCGAAACTGTTTTAGGGCACCTGCAACGTGGCGGTGTACCGATTGCATATGATAGAGTGCTTTCAGCTCAGTTTGGTGTAAAAGCTTTTGAAATGGTTTTGAATAGTGAATTTGGAAACATGGTAGCCTATCATCATCCTGAATTTGTGGCAGTTCCGCTTAAAAAAGCGATTGCGAAACCAAACCTTGTTACCAAAAAAACTGCTTTGATGAAAACAGCTAAAGGATTGGGCATTTCAATAGGTATTTAGGGACTGTTTGGATTTTGTTTTTAGAATTTATTATGATGTATTTTTTGTCAGATCGAGGCATCCCGAGGCCTCGGGATAACGATGAGATGGCTAAAAAGACACATAAGAAAACTGAAGGATAAATTCCGAACAGCCTCTTTATTTAACAATATGGATTAAACACTTAAAAAAAAGAATGATATTTATCCAATAAATCAATTACAATTACATTTAATTAACTAACTAAAAACTTAAATTATGGAAAACATTGAAGAAATCACACAATGGTTGTACGACATGGCAATGGCCTATGGCTTAAAATTAATCGGAGCAATAGTCGTCCTTATTGTCGGCCTTTGGGTGATAAAGGCAATTCTGAAAGGAGTTAAGAAAGGGTTTGAAAAAAGAAACATGGACGAATCCTTACAACCTTTCCTTCTTAGCATGATCGGCATACTGCTTAAAGTTATGTTGCTTATCAGTGTCCTGACAATGGTCGGTATTCAGATGACCTCATTCATTGCTATTCTCGGTGCTGCAGGTTTGGCAGTTGGACTGGCCCTTTCAGGAACTTTACAAAATTTCGCAGGTGGGGTTATGATCCTTATTTTCAAACCATTTAAAGTTGGTGATTTTATTGATGCACAAGGTTATATGGGTGTTGTCAAAGAAATCCAGATTTTTATTACTATTCTTACCACACCCGATAACAAAACAGTAATTATTCCGAATGGGGGTTTATCCACCAGTTCGTTAACCAATTACAGTGCTGAGCCTACACGCCGTGTTAACTGGAGTTTTGGTATTGCCTATGGCGACAATTTCGACAAAGCCAAATTAATGATCCTTGAACTAATGAAAGCTGACAGTAGAATCTTAACTGACCCGGAACCTTTTATTGTTCTTGGTGAAATGGCTGATAGTTCAGTAAATATAACTGCAAGAGGCTGGGTTAATGGCAGCGATTATTGGGGGGTATTTTTTGATATGAACGAGAAGTTTTATAAACAAGCTGACAAACATGGGCTCAGCATTCCATTCCCGCAACTGGATGTACATCTTGATAAATAAATAGTCCGTTGTAACAAACGGCACCGCTTTATCGTCTGAAAGAAAAAGGCCACGAATGCACGAATTATTGTAACCAATCATATAATCCATTCGTGCATTCGTGACCTTAATATGTTTACATATTACAAATAAGAATATACAACCATGAAAAAACTAATTCTGATTCTGTTTATTATAACGGGGATTGCATTCCAGGCAAAATCACAAGTAAAGGTATATGCTTCCGGTGGCCCTGAAATTATCTTTTCCCTGGCTGAAATCGAAGACCAGGCAAGGTCGGGGAGTAACATACTTAGATTTGTACCCTGGTTTAATGTACAGGTTAATGGTAATGTGGATTTCGGAAAACACTTCGGGTTTCTTTTCGGTGGAGCAATTCGTAACGTAGGGTTTATTTATGAATATTCTGATACTGAACCAGGGAGTAATGCCACTATCAAAAAGAAGTACAGAAATTACAACCTTGCCTTGCCGGTTGGTATCAAATTAGGTGTGATGAATAGTTGGTTATTTTATGGAGGGTATGAAATTGAGTTTCCTTTTTCCTATAAAGAAAAAACGTTTATCAATGGTGTGAAACAGGATTCAAAAATTACCGGTTGGTTTACTGGCCGTGTACCCTCATATTATAATTCAGTATTTGTTGGGGTTCAGTTTCCATATGGTTTCAGTATCAAGTTCAAATATTATTTATCTGAGTTTTTTAATCAGAATTTCAGGGCTCCGGATGGGGGACTTCCGTACATGGGTTTGAAATCAAACGTTTGGTATTTTTCTCTCAACTTTGGTATATTTAGAAACACCAGCGCCTATTACAAACAGAAATATCATAAAGAAGGAAAGAAAGAGTATTACTAGTCAGACGAAAGTTTACATTTACTTTAGAATAAAACCGCACATCAACGATCAATATTGCATTATTTGTTTGGAGAAATGGAGTATTTGAGTAGATATTTAGACTGGATTGAGGTTAATACTCCTCCAACACTCCGAAATATCAGTAAAAAAGATCCATTAATTTAAGCATTCATTTTCTGTAATAAAACACGCCTTTCCTTCCTGGCAAAGAAATTGTGTACTTTTGTTTGCCGTTAAATTTTAGCGCATATAAACGAAAAATCTTTAATATGAAAAACCTGTATTTTCTTTTTATCTTACTGGTCTATTCTTCAGCATTTTTATTTGCAGATGAAGAAACAGGATTTCACTGGCCCAAGGAAATCGTTAAGAAGAAAGTAACCGTTACCTTATACCAGCCGCAGTACGATGCCTTTAAGAATAATGTTTTAGAAGGCAGGATGGCTTTGTCAGTCAGGCAAAAAGATAAGGATCTTATATTTGGGGCGCTGTGGTTTAAAGCCCGATTGGCTACTGATCTTGAACAAAGAACTGCAATAATTGAGCGTATTGCAATTGAAAAAATTTATTTTCCGGGGGTTGAGGATACAACAAAAATTGAGCAATTGTCGGGCATCCTCACTGAAGAAATTGAATCATGGGATGTGGTCATGTCGCTCGACCGCTTAACGGCAAGCTTGAAAGAAATTGAAGATTTGAAATCACTTTCGGAAAACCTGAACAATAACCCACCGGATATTTATTTCAGGACAAAACCTTCAGTTTTGGTAAGTATTGATGGCGAAGCGAAATTAAAGGAAGTTGAAGGCGCAGGGTTTGAGTACGTTGTAAATACACCCTTTTTTATCGTGAAAGATTCAAAAGGTAAATATTATATCAAAGGCGGTAAGTTCTGGTATGTTTCAGGCAATGTTTCTTCAGGATATAAGCATACTGAAAAAGTACCTTCCGACATTGAAAAGTTTGCAAAAGATAATCTTCCTGAAGAGGAACTGGATTCAATTTCCCAAAGTATAACAGAAGCCCCCGACTTAATTGTTGTGACAAAACCATCGGAGCTGGTCACAACTGATGGCGAACCTGATTATGCCTCCATTGAAGAAACAACATTACTTTATGTGACAAACAGCGAAGAAGATATCATCATGGATATTAATTCGCAGAACCATTACGTTCTGATCGCTGGAAGGTGGTATTATTCAAAAAGCCTGAATGATGGTGATTGGAAATTTGCAGAGCCGGAAAATTTACCGGAAGATTTCCCAAAAATTCCAGAGGATTCTGATATGGCCGATGTGCGTGCAAGTATTCCCGGAACACCCGAAGCCCAGGATGCCTTATTGGAACAGAATATTCCGCAAACGGCAACGGTTGACCGGAAAACTGCAAAAGTAGAAGTGCAATGGGATGGTGACCCGAAATTTGAAAAGATTGAAGGAACAGACGTTTCAGTAGCTAAGAATACGGATAAAACGGTTTTACTGATCAAGAAAAAATACTATTGTGTGGATGATGCCATCTGGTTTGTAGCCGATAAACCAACAGGTCCGTGGATAGTGAGTGATGTGCGCCCCGATGAGGTTGACCAGATTCCACCCGAATCAGAAGCCTACAACGTGAAGTACGTTTACATTTATGAATCCACCCCGGAAGTTGTTTATGTGGGATATTTGCCCGGATACAACTATTCCTATGTTTATGGAGGATGTATTGTTTACGGAACAGGATATTATTACCAACCATGGTATGGTTATTATTATTACCCACGACCGGTAACATTTGGTTTTGGTGTGCACTGGAATCCCTGGACAGGTTGGGGATTCTCATTTGGTTTCAGTTATGGCTGGGTTGGCTGGGGCTTTCATCCTTACAGAAGGGCATATTGGGGACCAAGAGGCTACCATGCTGGCTATCGGCACGGTTACCACAGAGGATATCACCACGGTTATAATCGTGGTTATGCTCATGGTGCAAGGGCTGGTTATGCAGCGGGATCAAGAAACTCAAATGTTTATAAAAACCGCTCAACCGGGGTGAAAACATCCAACAGGGTACAAACAGGGCAGGCTAACAAAAACCTGAACAACAAGACACGTCCTTCCACAAAGCCAAACAATGTTTATACTGATAAGAAAGGAAACGTTTATCAACGCGACAAGAGTGGTAACTGGGAAAACAAAAACAACAAGGCCAGCCGTCCATCAACGCAGCCTTCGCAAAAACCAAGTCAGAAACCTTCACAGCAGCCTTCAACTCAGCAAAGAAATAAGGCTACTCAACAACCTTCTATGCAACAACAAAATAAAACTCGTCCTTCTTCCGGAATGTCTTCCCAACAGAAACAGCAGATGAATAATTCATACCAGAATCGTAGCACGGGCACGCAGAATTATAACCGTTCTCGCTCATCGGGTTATAGTGGTGGCAGTAGAAGTGGTAGTTCCCGTGGTGGTGGCGGTGGAAGAAGGAGATAATAAATCCCATGTCCTGAAAATGAACACAAGGATGACTAATACATTAACTCCTAGGACACTAGTAATAAGCTGTTTTAATAAGAGATTTTTAATGTAACTTAGCAATCCACCCTCTTGGATGGTGGATTTTTGCAATAGAGTTGCGCAAGTAATAATAATACTCTGGATTGAACTTGCAATGTTTCTCGCGTGCATTGTTGTCGG
>JAUVKF010000098.1 GCA_030596395.1 Chlorobiota bacterium
CGAACCGAAACTTTGGGAAGCTTACCGGTAAATCGCGTCCACTGTTTGCCACCGTCAATAGTTACATATAAGCCAAATTCTGTACCGAGGAACAAAAGCTTAGGATTTTTCAGATCTTCTTTCACCACGTTGCAATAACCCGAAATGTCTTCTGTAGCCAGGTTTGTCCAGGTATTTCCGAAGTCGGTTGTTTTATAAATGTAAACTGCCTGATCACCTTGCATATGCCCATCAAATGTTGCATAAGCGGTGGCTTTATCAAATTTGGAAGCATCAATATGTGAACACCATGTTGTTTCAGGAAGCCCGTTTATGTTTTCAACCAGGTTTTCCCAGGATTCGCCACCATTTCTGGTCAATTGTATGTTTCCATCGTCGGTACCAACCCATATCACCTGGTCATCCAAAGGTGATTCGGAAATAGTAAATATCGTGCAATGGTTTTCTGCAGCTGAGTTATCTATGGTCAACCCACCGGTTTCCTCTTGCTTAAGTTTTTCAGGATCGTTTGTTGTCAGGTCGGAGGATATCATTTTCCAACTGTTGCCATAATCTGATGACCTATAAACAAACTGGCTACCGGTGTATAAATCTTTGCTTTTTGCGCCAATAACCAGTGGTGTATTCCAATGAAACCTGAGTTTGGTTCCATCTTCAGAGTATGGTTTAATGTCCTTATTTTCCCTGGTGTCGAGAAACATCTTTCTTAAGTTTCCTCCCTGCCATTGCCAGTACATAATATTATCGTCCTTCACATCGCGCAGCACATTAAATCCATCTCCAAATCCTACATTCTTCCAGCTCATGTTTGTAATTCCTCCGGCAGCTTTTGATGGCCCCATCCACGAACCATTGTCCTGCAAACCGCCAAAAACATTGTATGGACGGTCATTATCAACACTTACATGGTAAAACTGTGAAAGGGGAAGGTTTCGGCAGAACGACCATGTTTTGGCCTGGTCTTTTGATATATAAACACCGCCGTCAGTTCCCAAATACATGAACTCGTTGTCGTTGGGGTCAATCCACAGTGCATGGACATCGCCATGATAATTGCCACCTTTAACTGCTGGTGACTGGAATTTTTTCCCTCCATCTTCGCTCATGTTTAAACGAAATCCGGGCTTATACACACGGTTTGTATCTACCGGGTCGGGAACAAGATAGCCAAAATAAAAAGGCCGGTCGCTTACCGCATTGGTGGTGTTCATCTTTTCCCAGCTTTCGCCATTGTTGTTCGACCTCAAGAAAGCTGTCTTTTCGGCCTCAACCAACAGGTAAACCGTATTCTGATCAACCGGACTGAAATCAACATACACTCTTCCCCAGGGTTTTTCGGGCAAACCTTCTTCGATGGAATTCCATGTTTTGCCTCCGTCAACCGATTTGAAGAAGCTGCTACCCGGACCACCAGATCTGAAAAACCATGCCGTTCTGCGAAAATCCCACATACCGGCATAAATCACATCGGGGTTATCAGGATGTATAGCTAATCCACTGCAACCGGTATTTTCATCAACATACAATATTCTCTCCCAGTTTTCACCACCGTCAGTAGTTTTGTAAAGTCCACGGTCGGGGCTTGCATTCCAAAGTGGGCCGAGTGCCGCAATATAAATGGTATTCTTATCAGTTGGATGAATAATAATCCTGGCAATCCGTTCTGTATTCTCCAGTCCTTTCTTCTCCCAATCATCTCCGCCATTGTAGGTTACATAAACTCCATCCCCAACAGAAGTACTGTTTCTTACCCAAGGTTCACCGGTGCCAATCCATATCGTATCGGGGTGATTCTGGTCGATAGTAACAGCACTGATAGCCTGAATTTCTTCTTCAAAAATCGGTTTGTATGTTGTACCTGCATTTGTTGTTTTCCAGATTCCTCCGCTGGCAGAACCCACATATAAAATTCTGGGATCGGCTACTACGGCATCCATCGCCGCTATGCGGCCACTCATCACTGCGGGACCAATGCTTCGTGCGCTCAATTCGCCGAAAGTATTTTTTGTGATTTTAACCGGGGTCTGGCCATAGCCAAACTGTAATATGGCGAAAAGCATGATCGCCCAAAAGCTATATTTTTTCATGGCAGTTGGTTTTGAGATTATTTATCAGCCGGTTCTTCCACGGGAGTTGCAGTAGGAGCAGGTTTTTCGAAAATGCTCACATCTACTTCAGGATCCAATTTCACACCTTCAATAATGATTGTACTTACAACATTACCATTCATTCTGACTTCAAAATTGTAAGCCATAATCATATCGGTTTCACCAATTGGTTTGAAGTTGCTGTAAAATGTTTCAGACTTTACATCTTCACCACGCATGTTGGTTGCGGTCTCTTCCTTTAATACAACATAATTTTCAGCATCGATAAAATATATGGTTTCATCTTCAAACTCATCTATAAGCTTCACTTTATACACTTCCGATCCTTCCATGTCATCGGTACCAAGCAGTTCAACCTTGTTGCCCTTTTCTTCATAGTCGTAAAGGGGACCTTCAAAATCAGTTTGCTTTTTCATTCTCTTGAGTTCGTCACCAGCCAAATCCTGGGGATCGAGGCTACCGGTCCATGGTGCAATATACCAGGCTTCACCCTGATTGTAAACCTGAACCATTTTTTGACCCTGAATAGGCACTTCAAGCCGAAAGCGATCAGGTCGGTAAAATATCATTGTAAATTCGTTTTCCATACCCTGGCTCACAGTTTTGCCTGTAAATTCAATGGTGTTTAAATCTTTCATTTGATCGTAACCCATTACTTCATAATGAGATTGAAGGATTTCATCAAGAGTTTGTGCAGAAATAGAAATACTAAAAATGATACTTAATAGTAAAATTGTAATTTTTTTCATAGTGATTTAAATTTTGTTATTGTTTTTTGATTTTGGATAAAGATTCGTTAAAGCAAAAATTATGCACGAAGTTCTAAAATTATTTATATCAACAGTTTACTTCGGCAAGACTTTTTCATTTTATTAAATTATGTTCGTAATTGTACAGTTTGTTGTTCGGTGAAGTTCACCGTTGCTGGTTTGCAGTCTCAAGTTTAAAGTCCAAAGTTTATTGACTGTGGACTGCAGACTAAATCTGTTTTGAATATTCATTCTTCTTGTTGCTTTCCATTTTAATTATAAACCTGATTCATGTTAATAAACCATCCTGGATTTGAGATCAAATACTGGAATCAAATTTGTTGTGTTCGTTTGGAGGCAATAGTCAACATCATTTTTATAGCCTTTCTTCAATAGTAGTTTCAAGTGATAGGCGTCCTGAAGCAATTTGTATAAATCGCCATGCTTGTTTTTATACATCGCATGCAGAACCTGGCCAAGGTCATCAATATCCACATTTTTTTCCTCTGAAATGACATTAATAATCATTACCGCACACATGCCATCATCCAATGAAAATCTGCCATTGGTCCCGGAACAAACCAAAACCAGTTCATTCAATTCCTGTATATTTTTGGCTATGGCCCCTGCGTTTAAAAAGGAACCGATCAAGACTTTTTTTGCTTTCATACAGGCATTCAAGGCTTTGGTGCCGTTGGTAGTTGTAATAATTATGGTTTTGTTTTCAACAGTTATTCTTGTAAACTCAAGTGGCGAATTGCCAAGATCAAAGCCTTCAATTTTTACAGCATTTCTTTCGCCGCAAAGCAAATAAGAACCTGAAGGAAATCCCAATGCTATTTGCTTTGCTTCATCTATTGTTTCACAAGGAATTATTTCTTTGGCTCCATTCTGAAGTGCAGTGATCATTACAGATGTCGCACGAAGCACATCAATAACTACCACAGTTTTCCGTGTTATATTCTTTTTACTGACGGCTGATGCGAAAGGGACAATTTCAATTTTCATACCCTAAAACTACCAATTTATTTGGGATCCTGATTTGATTCTAATGTTTCTACCTCTTCGTATTGAGCATATTTAACACGATGTGCCCTTATGTGGTGCAAACCGCTGGCTTTCAGTAGCAGGACAACACCAAACACTACGAGCATAGCAGGCAGAAAAATTTGACCTAATGCAAATTGGTGGTTAAAAATTATGGGTAACCAGAATATGATTCCCAGGCTTGCCAGAAAAACTCCTCCTATAAGGTGTTTTTTTGAAGCTAACATAGATAAACCTATCACGATCAGCAGTGTTTTCCATGAGAACAGATAATAAGTAACAGGGAATTCAATGAGTCCGAAATTGCTAATTAACAGTAAACCACCCACTAAAGCAATGATTGTCCCCAGGATGATGTTTCTGTTGTTTCTTTTGTTTTTGTTTTCCATTTTTAAAATGTTTTTAGTTTCTGACGTCAAAAGTAGCGGGTACAAATCAGGTGGCCTAAAATAAATCGGTGAGTGGAGGAGGTTGGTCGGTAAGCGTTCAGAAATTGAAATGCTGCTGTACGGAATTTGTTCCGAAGGAATGCCAATGGCACAATTCCGAAGTAAAAAGCTTTGGATATGTTATCCAGTCAGAATGATTATAAATCATATGCTCTTTACTTCCAGATTGGGCCATAGGCACTACTTTGTAGCAAATCTGGAAGTGCGAGGTAGGTTTATCATTTTTGTTGTAGTTCATTGTTTCCTAAGAAAGATTTCTAATTTTACCCACCTTAATCTCAATAAAAATTAAAAAATGAAAAGATCAGTTAGTTTTATCATAGCTCTATGGTTTCTTGCATTTGTTTATCCGGCCAATGCCTGCACCATTATCGTAGCCGGTAAAAAAGCCACAGCCGATGGTTCAGTCATTGTATCACACACGGATGCAGGGCCTGATTGCCGTGTACATGTAATGCCCGGTCAGTTTTTTACTGAGGGATCAATGGCTCCGGTTTATTGGGGAATGGTTGATCTTGGTCGTCCGCTTGGTGATTATGGTGATACCCTGGGAATGATTCCACAAGTGAAAGAAACATATTCATATTTTCAATCGGCTTATCCACAAATGAATGAGTGGCAACTGACAATTGGGGAAAGTACCACCAGTATGCGCGATGAATTGAAACTAAATGATTCAACCTGTAAACAGATCATGACTGTTGAGCAGGTACAAGCCTTTGCCTTGCAGCGCTGTAAAACGGCAAAGCAGGCCTTAAAGCTAATCACAGCTTTGATGGAGAAATATGGTTTCAGGCCCTCTTGTGTTGGCGAATCCGAAACTTTGGTTTTAGGAGACCCGAATGAGGTATGGGTACTTGAAATATTTGCTGTTGGTAATGACTGGACGCCCGACAGCGGCACACTCGGTGCTCTTTGGGCTGCCCAACGTTTACCGGATGACCATGTAACAATGATCCCCAACTGGAGTATTATCAAACAAATTGACATAAAGGATACGGCCAACTTCAGGGCTTCGGTTAATTATATGTCTGAAGCCATTGATCGTGGTTGGTACGATCCGAAAAGTGGGAAAGACTTTGTTTGGCAGGATGTTTATACTCCTGTAGCTCGCGAATGGGCAACAAGCAGGTTCTGGCTGTTTCATGCTATATTTGCTCCTGAGTTACCTGATTTGCCAAACCGTTATACAACCGATCCGTTTAAGGGAGACGACCAATACACCCAGTTTGTTGAACCACTTTCTATTTATCCTTTTAGTGTAAAACCTGAGAAAAAAATGACGGTTCAGGATATTATGGCTTTCCAGCGATCTACCTTTTCCGGTACAATATATGACAAAGAAAATGCTCCGGGCTGGTATTTCCCAGGACCAGATGGAAAACTGGTGAGAAGTGTTCATGCGACTCCATTTCCAACAGCAGAAATGAGAAAGTTACTGAAAATCAACCGTCGCAGAAATGTGGCCCGTGCACGTGGGGAGTACGGTATGATTGCCCAGTTGAGGGGTTGGTTGCCCAATGAGGTTGGTGGAATTTACTGGTTTTATGTTGACAATGCTTTCACAAGTGCTTATGTGCCAATGTATGCTGGTGTGACCGATGTTGCTGAATGTTATAAGAATTATGACAAAGATCAATTCAGCGATAACTCCATGCGTTGGGTGGTTGATTTTGTGGATAACCTGCTTTACCTGAAATGGCAGGATGCAGTGAAAGATTTGCATGAAGTACGTAATCCGCTCGAACAATCTTTCTTTGATGAACAGGATGAGGTAGATAAGACTTTTGTCGACCTCAATAAAAAGAGCCAAAAAAAAGCCAAAAAATATATTACTGATCTGACTATTGAAAGACAGAATGAGACACTGAGAATGTTCCAGGAACTGAGGATAACACTGATTACAAAGTATACGAATAATAAGCAGGGGATTTAAAAACCCCTCTGTCCGCCAAATGGCGGACACCTCCACTTTTCAGGGAAGGAGTAAAAAAACGGGTGCCTTAATAATAAAGACACCCGCTATTTATTGTTTTTGGTTAGCGTTATGAAATTTTAGCATATAAAAATTCTCTGTTCATTCTGGCGATATTAGTCACCGAAATCCCTTTTGGGCATACGGCTTCACAGGCATAAGTATTTGTACAGTTACCAAAACCAAGTTCATCCATTTTAGCTACCATGGCCTGAACCCTTTCTACAGCCTCCACCTTTCCTTGTGGAAGCAAAGCAAACTGAGAAACCTTGGCCGATACAAACAACATTGCGGAAGCATTTTTACAGGCTGCAACACAAGCACCACAACCAATACAACTTGCCGAAATAAATGCTTCGTCAGCCTTTTCTTTTCTAACTAAAACCGCATTTGAATCCTGGCTTGAACCTGCATCTATGGAAATAAAGCCACCGGCTGCAATTATTTTATCAAATGCATTTCTATCAACAATCAAGTCTTTCATCACAGGAAATGCTTTTGAACGCCATGGCTCAACCACAATAGTCTGGCCATCTTTGAAAGACCGCATGTGTAGCTCACAGGTTGTTGTTTTCTCACCTGGCCCATGAGGTGTTCCGTTTATATATAAACTGCAGCACCCACAAATACCTTCACGGCAATCGTGCTCAAATGCAACAGGTTCATCACCTTCTATTATCAATTTATTATTCAATGCGTCAAGCATTTCAAGAAATGACATTTCGGGTGAAACATTATCTAAACTATAGTTTACAAATTTACCCTTTGCTTTAGCATTTTTTTGACGCCAGATTTTTAGTTTTATATTCATTGTTAAGGTTGTATTGTCGTTTTATTTTATCATTTTCCAATTACTTATAATCCCTTTCCTTTACTTCAACAAACTCATAATTCAAGTCCTCCTTGCGCAATTTTGGTTCCTGCTCATCTCCCTTATATTCCCAAACCGAAACATAAGAATAGTTAGCATCATCACGTTTTGCTTCGCCGGTTTCAGTCTGACTTTCTTCCCTGAAATGGGCACCACACGACTCACCACGGTTTAAACCATCTGTTACTATCAGTTTTGCTAAACCAAAATAGTCAGCTACCCTTCCTGCTTTTTCAAGTTCCTGGTTAATTTCATCATTTGTACCGGGTACTTTCACATCTTTCCAGAATTCTTCTTTCAATTCATCAATTAATTTGAGAGCCTTCTTCAGTCCCTCCTCATTCCTTGACATTCCAGAGTTATCCCACATAATTTTACCAAGGCGTTTATGGAAAGAAGTAACAGTTTGTTTACCATTGACCGCGAATAACTTTTTAATTTTTTCCGTTACATCCTTTTCTGCTTTTTCAAATTCAGGTGCATCAGTCGAAATTTTTGAAGTCCTGATCTCACCCGACATAAAGTTACCAATGGTATTTGGAATCACAAAATAACCATCACCTGCACATTGCATCAGCGAACTTGCCCCGAGACGGTTTGCACCATGGTCAGAAAAATTTGATTCACCAATGGCAAACAAACCCGGGATGGTGGTCATCAGTTCATAATCAACCCAAAGGCCGCCCATCGTATAATGCCCTGACGGATATATGCGCATCGGTTCTTCATAAGGATTGATACCGGTAATTTTTTCATACATTTCGAAAAGATTTCCATATTTATCTTCGATGGCTTTCTTACCTTGCTTAGCAATTGCATCCTTAAAGTCAAGATTTACAGATAAGCCTGTATCACCGACTCCATAACCGGCATCACACCTTTCTTTGGCAGCTCTTGAGCCAACATCTCTTGGTACCAGATTCCCGTAAGCAGGGTACCTTCTCTCCAGGTAATAATCCCTTTCTTCTTCAGGGATATCATTGGCAGGTCTTTTGTCTCCCTTTTTCTTTGGAACCCAAACCCTGCCGTCATTTCTCAGGGATTCCGACATAAGGGTTAATTTTGACTGGTATTCGTTCAATACAGGGATGCTTGAAGGATGTATCTGAACAAAGCTCGGGTTTCCGAAAAAAGCACCTTTTTTATAAGCTGCCCAGGCAGCAGACCCATTGGAATTTACAGCTAAAGTAGAAAGGTAGTAAATGGTTCCGTAGCCACCGGTAGCGAGAATGACAGCATGTCCGGAATGCTTTTCCAGTTCTCCGGTCACTAAATTCCTGGTGATGATGCCCCTGGCTTTTCCATCGATGACTACCAGTTCAAGCATCTCCCGGCGGCTGTACATGGTTACGGTCCCCTTACCGATTTGTCGTAAAAGACCCGAATAAGCACCCAGCAGGCACTGCTGACCGGTTTGTCCTTTCGCATAAAAAGTCCTTGACACCTGAACACCGCCAAATGACCTGTTATCCAATGTTCCTCCATATTCTCTTGCAAATGGAACTCCCTGGGCAGTAAGCTGGTCAATGGTAGCATTGCTGACCTCTGCTGCGCGGTATACATTGGCCTCTCTTGAACGATAATCCCCACCTTTTATCATATCGTAAAACAAGCGGTATACACTGTCGCCATCATTTTTATAATTTTTAGCAGCATTGATACCCCCCTGGGCAGCCACGGAATGTGCCCTTCTCGGGGTGTCCTGGAAACAAAAAACCTTTACATTGTATCCAAGCTCTCCCAGGGAAGAGGCAGCTGCACTGCCCGCAAGCCCGGTTCCGACCAGGATAATATCCTGCTTCTTCTTGTTGGCGGGATTCACTAATTTTTGAGATGCTCTGTAATTGGTCCATTTCTCGGCCAGAGGGCCTTCCGGAATTTTTGAATCTAATTTTATCATGAGTCAATATTAATTATTGATGGAACAATTCTTTTTTAATAATAAATGATGAAGTACAATGGGATCAGTATGAATCCCAGGGGAACCACGATGGAATAAAAATCACCCACCGCCTTGATGAAAGGCGTGTATTTTGAATGACTTAGCCCCAGTGACTGAAACGCCGACTGGAAGGCATGATTCAGATGGAATCCCAGCAAAATGAACAATACGATATAAATGCCCGAATAAATTTTATTTGAAAACAAGTTGATGGCCATGCTGTAAAAGTCATGGTCGTCAGCCACCCGTGTCATGCCCTCGGGGGCTTCTGTCAATCCAAGCTTCACAAAGTAAAAATTCCCTAAATGGATGATCAGGAAAATTAATATCACCGCTCCTGTATAGATCATATACTTAGAGAAGAAAGATCCCTGGGAATTGTTTGCTTTTGCATACCTGATGGGCCTGGCCATCCAGTTCCGGATCTGAAGGATGATCCCGATGAGGATGTGGATCAGGAAGCCTCCAAATAAAAATATCTCCATGGCCTTTATCAGGGGATTGGTGGTCATGAAATGAACCCCATCCCTGAAAATATCCTGATGATTTTCTGTAAATGGTATGATAAATAGGTTGATCCCTAAATGAATCAGTAGAAATATCATCAGGAAAAATCCTGCCAACGCCATGACATATTTCTTAGTCAGCGATGAATACCTTAGCATTTTATTCATGATTAACATTTTTTTAAGTAGCTGATATTTTCAAATTTGTATACTGTTTTAAATAAAAAGCAGTTCTTTTGTGAAAGAATTCACAAAGGTAAAATAAATCTCATTCTCTGTTTTCAGTAAAACACCTCATTGAATAATTTTTATTGAGTTTAAATAAACATGTTTAATTATGAAATATCCGGAAATTAACCCCAGGCTGTTTATCACCAACCGTAAGAATTTTATTAAGATGATGGACCCAAATTCACTGGCTGTCTTTCATTCAAATGATGAATTCCCCAGAAACGGCGACCAGAACTTTCCTTTCAGGCAAAATTCCGACATGTTCTACATGACGGGGATCGACCAGGAGAAAACCATACTGTTGTTATTTCCCGGTTGCCCTAACAAAGAACTGCGGGAAGTGCTTTTTGTCAGGCAGACGAATGAAAAGATTGCTGTCTGGGAAGGGCATAAGTATACTAAAGAAGAGGCTAAAAAGACTTCCGGCATTAAAAAGATCATATGGTCGGAAGAATTTGACGCGATCCTGACGGAGGTCATGACATATGCAGATAAGGTTTATCTTAACACTTACGAATACATCAAGTATTTCAATGAAGTGCCATACAGGGATATGCGATTTTCACATGAGATCCGGAACAGCTATCCCAATCACGAATACAAGAGGACAGCGCCCATTATTTCATCC
>JAUVKF010000040.1 GCA_030596395.1 Chlorobiota bacterium
TTAAGCTCCCCGCCCGTGGCACTGCTTGTATTTCTTACCACTACCACACGGACATGGGTCATTTCGTCCTACTTTCTTTTCAACCTTAACGGGCTGGGCTTTTTCTTGTCCGCTCTGGGTGTTGCTGTGTGCTTGTGACAATAGGTCTCCCCGCTCTTCCTTCATCTGCGACCTGTCTAAACCTCTTGGTCTGCGGGCTTCCTGAACCTCCTGGTTCTGTAAATATATATCACCCTTTATCAGGAAGGAATCTACATCTCTATTCACCTTCTGGATCATCTTTCTAAACAATTCAAAAGACTCGAATTTATATATCAAAAGTGGATCCTTCTGCTCATAACTTGCATTCTGAACCGACTGTTTCAGGTCGTCCATTTCGCGCAATTGCTCTTTCCATGAATCATCAATTGTTGATAAGGTAATTCCTTTTTCAAAAGCTAATGGCACTTCTTTACCTTCAGATTCGACAGCCCTTTTCATGTTTGCGACGATCTGCACATTTTTTATCCCGTCAGAAAATGGAATGGCAATGTTTTCAAACTGGTTCTGATTTTCGTAAACATCTTTGATGATCGGGAATGTTTTTTCTGCAAGAGCCTGTCGTTTATCGACATAGGCCTTATAAACCTGTTCAAAAAGCTGTTCGGTTAATTCTTCTCCATCAATGACTAAAAATTCTTTTTCATCAACTGGAGATTCTGTAGTAAAGGTTTTGTACAACTCCATTTTAAAACCTTCAAAATCCCGGTCGGCCTGGTAATCGGAAACAACCTGTTCACACAGATCATAGATCATGTTTGATATATCCACAGAAAGACGTTCTCCGAATAAAGCATGACGACGTCGTTTATAAATCACTTCCCTTTGTGAATTCATTACGTCATCGTATTCGAGCAATCGCTTACGGATTCCAAAGTTGTTTTCTTCAACTTTTTTCTGCGCACGCTCAATGGATTTCGTGATCATCGAGTGTTGGATCACCTCTCCCTCGTCGAGGCCCAGTCGGTCCATGATTCCTGCGATACGCCCCGAACCAAACATGCGCATCAGGTCATCTTCAAGCGAAACAAAAAAATGCGAACTTCCCGGGTCACCCTGACGACCGGCACGACCACGCAACTGACGGTCAATACGACGCGACTCATGACGCTCGGTTCCAATAATAGCAAGGCCCCCCGCCTCTTTTACACCAGAACCCAATTTAATGTCGGTACCACGACCCGCCATGTTGGTTGCAATAGTAACCATACCGGGCTGTCCGGCTTCTTTAACAATTTGCGCCTCCCGCTGGTGCAATTTGGCATTCAGCACATTATGGTTAATGTGTTTGCGAGTCAGCATCCTGCTTAGCAACTCAGATGTTTCAACAGAAGTAGTTCCAACAAGTACCGGCCGTTTATTCTTCACAAGATTTTCAATCTCATCAATAACGGCATTATATTTTTCGCGTTTGGTTTTATAAACCAGATCCTGGCTGTCATCACGGACGATGGGTTTGTTGGTAGGAATAACAATCACATCCAGTTTGTATATATCCCATAACTCACCGGCTTCGGTCTCAGCAGTACCTGTCATTCCGGAAAGTTTATTGTACATCCTGAAGTAATTCTGAAGGGTAATGGTAGCGTAGGTTTGTGTTGCAGCCTCTACTTTTACGTTTTCTTTTGCCTCAATGGCCTGATGCAGTCCGTCCGAATAACGGCGGCCCTCCATAATACGTCCTGTCTGTTCATCAACAATTTTGATCTTGTTTTCCATGATCACATACTCCACATCTTTTTCAAACAATGTGTAAGCTTTAAGCAGCTGATGAACAGCGTGAATCCTTTCGGCTTTTATGGCATAATCCCTGATGATTTCAGATTTTCTCTCAAGAAATTTCTTTTCGGCCAGGCCCTGTTGTTCAAGGTCGTGAACCTTAATATTAATATCAGGAAGGATGAAAAAATCATCTTCTTCATATGAAGACGAAAGCAGGTCAATTCCTTTTTCAGTGAGATCTACCGAATTGAATTTTTCGTCAATCACAAAAAACAATTCATCATCAATAACATGCATGTTTTTGGACTGTTCCTGCATATAAAAACTTTCTGTCTTTTGAAGCAGGGTTTTGTTTCCTTCTTCACTTAGGTATTTGATCAAGGCCTTATTTTTGGGCAAACCACGAAACGCCCTGAAGAGCAGATCACTTCCTTTTTTAACCTGGTCATTATTTTTTCTTTCTTTCAGCAGGTTTTTTGACTCAGCGAGCAAGGAAGAAACAAGACTTTTTTGGGCATTAAACAGTTTCTGCACGTCAGATTTTAAGGCATCAAACTCCTGGTTATCGCCTTTTGGTGTTGGACCTGAAATGATCAAAGGTGTACGGGCATCATCTATCAAAACCGAGTCAACTTCATCCACGATAACAAAGTTGTGATCGCGCTGAACCAATTCTTCAGGGTTTCCTGTCATATTGTCACGCAAGTAGTCAAACCCAAACTCATTATTGGTTCCAAAAGTAACGTCAGCAAGGTAAGCCTGCCTCCGGTCGTGTGAGTTAGGCTGGTGTTTATCAATGCAATCAACTTTCAATCCATGAAAGTTGTACAACATTCCCATCCATTCGCTATCACGTTTTGCCAGGTAATCGTTAACGGTAACAATATGAACACCTTTTCCGGGTAGTGCGTTCAGGTAAACCGGTAAGGTGGCCACCAGTGTTTTACCCTCTCCTGTACCCATCTCAGCAATTTTACCCTGGTGAAGCACAATTCCGCCAATTAACTGTACATCGTAATGGATCATATCCCATTTGATAAGGTTACCTCCAGTCATCCATTGGTTGTCGTAAAGGGCTTTGTCACCTTTAATATTTACATTGTCCATAACGGCAGCCAACTGCTTGTCAAACTCATTCGCAGTAACCTCAACCACCTCATTTTCAGTGAATCTTTTGGCTGTTTCTTTCATTACTGAGAAAGCCTCAGGCAAGATTTCATTCAGCTTCTGTTCTGTTTTTTCATAGCTTTGCTTCTCCAGTCTGTCAATGGTTTGATACAGATCTTCCTTCTCATTAATATCCATGTCAGGATTATCTTCAATCTGTTGTTTAATGGCAGCTATTTCTGTTTGTTCCGGTGCAATATTATCTGCAATGCGTTTCTTAAAATCTGCTGTTTTATCCCTCAGTCCATCATTGCTTAAATTGCTTATTTCGTCGTATGCTTCGTGAACTTTAGACAAATAGGGATTAAGTCCTTTTAAATCCCGTGTTGCTTTATCACCAAGGAACTTTTGTAATATTTTGATCATTATAAATTCTTATTAGCTTTTTTCTGTGATCAATAATTGTTCCATCTATTTAAGGAACGATTTCGATCGGGTTTGCAAATGTAAATACTTTAGTGAGAGTTTGGAGTTTGGAGTTTGGGGTATGGGGTTTGGGGTTTGGAGTTTGGAGTATGGAGTTTAGAGTATGGAGTTTGGAGTTTAGTGTCTTAGGTGGGAAGTGGAAGATAGTACCAGATATCGGAAAGAACCATTAACCAATTACCTGATTCAACTAATTACCTGATTCAACCAACTTACTAATAACTAATCACCGACAGAACTACTTTCCAGATTCCCCGGCTTCAAATCGTTTTATCTGACGATTGAGAAAAAGATCAAGGTTTTCATCGGGCATTGGAGCAGTAGCCATTGCGATAGTTCCATCTGGATTGATAATCACATATGATGGATAAACCCTGATGTTGTACGCTTCCAGCAAGAGAATGTCATTTTCCAGCTTCAGGAAGGGCCATTCAAGTTCGCGATTGTAGGCGTATTGAACTACATCTCTAAAGTTTTCTCCATAAACAACAGTTATATTCTGAACCTTTCCAGGGAACTGTTTGGCAAGCTCATCAATAAGACCAAGATGCTCAAGGCAAATTTTACAGTCGGGCTTGATGAAAGAAAGCAAAACAAATTTTCCGTTATAATCCGATAAACTATGCCTGGTGTTGCCAACATCGGCTAAACGAAATGTAGGGGCCGGTGTTCCGCTTTCCAATAATTGCAATTTATCTATAAAATTACCAGCAACTTTTTTATTCCCAGGGTATTTGCTGACGGCCTCTACCTCTTTCAACAGATACAAAACGCGATTTCTTTTTACATCGGGATTGAAATATTTTTTGGCAATAATCATCGTAGCAATTAACTCAACCAATTGCAGATCACGGTTAAATGAAGTACTCTTTAAGATTAACGCTTTAATATCCTTCATACCGTTTCCAAGATTGATCGCTTCAATTAATTCATGATATGAAAAGGCCTTATCAACGATAAAACAGATCTTGAAAAAATCAGTAAAAAATTCGGTGTATTGAATGTTATTGTACAAAATGGGATTTCCGATGAAATATTCAGAAACGATTGAATCGTTGTCTTTCATTTTGCTCGTCCATTCCAACGAAGCAAATGAATACCGGATATAGTTTTTCAGGTATTCGTTATCAAGTGAACCAAATTGCTCCTGAATTTTATGTATGAATTCTTTTATAAAGTCTCTATCCCGGCCCCGATAAATTTTGTTGGCGTTCTCATATATGAATGTGTTGTACTGAACATTGAATGAACCTATTGCATTCGACAGGCCGTCATCTTTGGCTGTGTTATGGAACTGGAGTGGCAATTCATCAAAAATAGATCCGCGCTGGGAAATTGTGTCAGCTAAAACGTTACAATAATAGTTTGAGCCAGGTGAAAGGTATAACTCACCACGTTTAAGGCCCACAGCAATGTAAGCAAATGTTGTTTCCCTGATATCAAAACCAAGGTTAAAAAAACCTTTTTCATCTGTTCTTGTGGAAGCCACCGTTTTTTCCCATCTTGAGAACTGGTCGTCATAGGTTATAATCCTTACCAGCTCATCCGGTTTATCCGGGACAACACCATTTACTTTAACATTCTGGCCAAAAGCCATGTTAGCAATTAAAACAAGGAGCATCGCTGCTAAAACAAAACGGGCTAAAAAACATTTTTTTGACACCATAGGCACACTGTGCAAAACGATAAAAAGTGATTTGTATTATGATATTTTAACCTGATTGGGTACTAGTCCGGAAATGTCACCGCCGTGGCGAATCACATCACGGACAATGGATGATGTGATGGGTGTTAAATGTGATTCTGTTAAGAAAAACACAGTTTCAACACTCGTGTTTAACCGCCTGTTAATCTGCCCAATTCCACGTTCGAACTCAAAGTCGGCAGCCGTTCGCAAGCCCCTTAAAATAAAGTTTGCATGATGTGCATGGCAATAATCAACAGTCAATCCTTCGTAAATATCAACCCTTATTTTCTTATTGCCAGGAAAACAGGCTTTAATCCATGATTTTCGCTGTTCGACTGAAAACATATGTTTTTTTTCAGTGTTCACCCCAATGGCGATGATAATTTCATCAAAAAGCGGAAGGGCCCTGTTTACAATAGAAACATGGCCAAGTGTAATGGGATCAAACGAACCGGGAAAAACTGCTACCTTTTTTGTCATCAACTAAATTTTAAAATGTAAAGATACCATAATCGCTTCAAATTAAATGTAAGGAACCAATATGTCCCTGATCGACCGGTAGCTTTCCTTCAATGCAATCACACTATTTTCTCTGCCCATCCAAACAGCTTCGGTAATATCTTCATTGATCTGCGCCTCAAGCGTTCCTTCAAAACTTGTTTCCATTAAAAACCAATGTGTCTTCTTCAGAATATTTTTTTTGTTTCGCGTATAAATATGATAAGTTGAAGGCAACTCTTTTAAAATCTTCAATTCTTTTACACCGGTTTCTTCGGACACCTCACGTATGGCTCCCGTTTTCGAAGGTTCGTCATTTTCCAGTTTTCCTTTTGGCAAATCCCAAATACCAAATCTTTTAATCAGAAGATATTCTCCCAAATCATTTTTCGCAAGTCCTCCGGCAGCCTCAATAAATTTAAAACAGGCTTTAAAGTTTTCAAATAATTCATGGATGTTTTTTCCCGAAAGGATAATATCATTTTTAAATAGGCTGTTAAGAAAACGATCCAGAAATCGCTGCATATCCGATCTGCTTCTGATAAATACTGACTGTGAGTCATCGGGCTGATTTAAATCAGTAAGGTGAATTGCCGTCTCATTAAAGAAAACGATATGGCTTGAGTTTAAATGTGTCATTACAGCATTAAAAGAATACAAATTTAACCCTCTAAGTTGAATGGTAAAAAATTAATTGCGAATAATTAGAGAACTACATGGGTGATGCTTTTTTACTTAGGTTTGCGCCATGATCTTCAACAACGATACAGCGGCAAAAGTAGCCGGTTCAATGCTGCAAATTCATGCTATCAAACTTAATAATAACCAGCCATTTACATGGGCATCAGGTTTACGCTCACCAATCTATTGTGATAATAGAAAAGCCCTGTCTTTTCCAAAGATACGGACATACATCAGGCAGGAACTCGTTAAAGCCATCACTGATCATTTTGGAGATATTGAGGCAATAGCCGGAGTGGCCATTGCCGGTATTCCGCAGGGTGTGCTGGTTGCACAGGAAATGGGTCTGCCCTTTATTTATGTGCGTTCATCAAAAAAGGAACATGGCATGGCCAACCAGATTGAGGGTGTGATAAATGAGAGACAATCGGTTGTGGTAATTGAGGACCTTGTTTCAACCGGAAAAAGTAGTTTGAATGCGGTACACGCACTGCGGGAAGCAAAATTAAATGTAAAAGGTATGGCAGCCATTTTTACTTACGGATTACCCATAGCCGACAAAAATTTTAAAGAAGCAAATTGTTTGCTTGTTGCACTTTCGGATTACAATGCCTTGATTAAAGAAGCTATTGACAAAAATTATATAACCGAAACTGATAAATTATCTTTATTGGAATGGCGGAAAGACCCACAGGCGTGGAGTGACCAACACCAATAGATTTACTCCTTCTTATCATTTCTTACTCAACTCGATAACAGATGAATTTCAACAGCAAACCAGCAACACTTAATGCGAACCAGAAAACTGTTTATGAATTCCTTGCCGATTTCAATAATTTTGAAAAGTTAATGCCCGATCAGGTAACCAACTGGAAATCTGACAAAGAAAGCTGTTCGTTTACCATACAGGGTATGGCCGACCTTACTCTGAAATTTACCTTAAAAGAGTCTTTTCATACCATTAAAGTTGAACCCGAAGGCAAATCACCCATCAGTTTCGATTTGCTATTGAATCTTAAAATAAATGATCTGGATGAGCAAAAAACAACCGGTACCATTGAGATCAATGCCAACCTGAGTCCGATGATGGCCATGCTTGCAAAACGCCCGCTTGAAAACCTGGTTGAGGTGATGAGTGAGAAGTTGAATGGGGTGTTTAGTTAAAAAATTACTTTACAAAATTAAAACTTTAAACCTGTTTGCAAATTCTTTTTGTTGAAATTAGTTCAAACATTTTTCAGCAATTCACTTCCATGTTTAATTTGATTATTTTTATAACTTATTGATCTATCTTACGTTTAAGTAAATACCAAATTAATAAACCGATGGCTTTCAAGATATCACAAACAAAGGTTATTCTCCTTTCGTTGCTTTTTTTGATGCCCTATTTAAATAAAGCGCAAGAAGTTCAGTTTCCGGATTATTCTTATGCATTGGATGCGAATTATTTAAAATCATACTGGACAGTTACCAAAAAAATTCCAACCGGCCCTGCACGATGGAAAGCCGGCGAATGGATCGCATTTTCAGGTGTTGTTGCGGGAGGTGTTGCCCTTTATTTTTATGATGATGAAATCCGGAAATGGATACAAAGATATCCTTCTGAAACAAAAGAGAATATAGCCTATTATGGGTTTGAACCCTGGGGCAGTGGATTGTACCCGGCAGCCTTGTTTGGTGGGTTTTATATTTACGGACTGGCTGCACAAGATTTAAAGGCACGACAAGTTGCAATGGGTGGTTTGCAGGCATTTGTCATGGCCGGGATAACAACACAAATTATTAAGCACCTGACACACCGCCACAGGCCTTACGACGACGATCCTTCCGATCCCACAAACTGGGAAGGCCCTTCATTCAAAGGGTGGACGCATACATCTTTTCCTTCCGGACACACTTCAACAGCTTTTGCGCTGGCCGCATTGCTGTCCTCGGTTTATAAAGATAAAGTCTGGGTGGGAATAGCTTCATATACAATAGCTACCGGAGTGGCCTGGTCGAGAGTTTACGATAATGACCACTGGCCAACTGATGTTTTTATTGGTGCAGCGCTGGGATTTGCTATCGGCAAAACAGTTTACCATGTGATGCAAGGGAAAACAAACCTCACATTGGGTATTTCTGATACTGGTGGTGTGGCATTGGTTTATCACCTGAAGTAATACGAATACCAGACATTTTTCAAATTTCAACAGTCATTTGCACTTTGCCGACTGAAATTTATCAACATTAATATCAGCTGATAATAAATTTAGCCATATTTGTGTTGTTAATTCATCCGGTTTGAAGAAAGAAACAACCTCATCATTAAGAATTAAAATTTTAAGGATTTTAAAGAAATGTACGGTATTTGTATTGCCGGCCATATTCATTATCATCACTATCCTGATCCATTTCAGCCATGGAAATTTTTATATGGTGATGGTCGACCCGGAATATTTTCACCTATTTAACGGACTGAACCTGGCCATTTTTAATCTTTCGGTTGATTATATTGCCCACCCCGGAACAAGTATTCAGGTAATTTATGCAGTTTCGGCACATATTGTCAACCTCGTTCAACCAGATAATAATGTTATTACCAATGCCTTGAATAACCCTGAGCAATTCATTCACGGAGCCAGTATCCTGCTAAATTTATTAACCGGATCAACAATACTATTACTTGGTGTTTACACCTATAAATATACAGGTAATATCTTTTTTGCCATTTTACTTCAATTAATGCCTTTCGGTAATTACAGGCTCGTGCAAATCTTTGGAAGAATCCTCCCGGAAACGGCATTAGTTGCACCATTGCTATTGCTTACATTGTTGGTTGTCAAGTTTATTTACGACAATAACAAAGAGGAAAAAACGAAGAAATATTTATTGGGTTTTGCAATAATAGGCGGTATCGGAATAGCAGGGAAACTGTCATATTTTCCTTTCCTGATTATTCCGTTATTTCTTTTTTCGAATACAAAATTAAGGTTGAAATATATTTTATATACAGCAATAGCAATAATCATTTTTGCATTTCCAATGTTTGTGAATATTGACAAGTCGTGGGATTGGTTTGGCAATATGCTGCTGCATAGCGGAAAATGGGGCTCAGGCGAAAAGAATTTTATGGACATCAGTGCAATACCCGAACGGCTCACACTTATCTACAACATGGATAAAACCTTATTTATTGTGTTGGGGTTGGCATTGCTTCAGTTAATTGTTTTTTTAGTTGTCCCTGTTCTCAGAAAGAATGAATCATTAAAGCCTTTTCTGAAAACCTTGCTGGCCTTTTTATTATCGATAGCAGTATCCGTATTCCTTGTCACCAAGCATTATGCCGGCCACTATTTTTATCCGAATTTCGTTTTTAAAACGTTTATCATCTTTTTAATGGCAGCATTAATTATCGCTTTATTCAGGTCAGAACGAATAAAACTGGTTATTTCAGGCCTGGTCCTTTTGGTTGCAATTGTTTTATTGATTCCTCAATTCAAACACTTGAAGCCTGTTGTGCAGCGAAATCAAATAAGGGCTGAAAAATTTGATCAAAGAGCTCGTGTGCTAGAGAAGTATAATACAATTGACAACCCATTAATCATCACTTCGCATTATAGTGGATCTCCATTTATTGAATCCGCCCTGGTTGATGCGTTTTTACTAAGTAGCCATCTCAAAAGCACTTTTATTGAACATTTAACTAAAAAATATCCGAATACTTACTTTTATTTTGATTGGTCGGATCAGTTTTATTTCTGGGATCAGTTTAAAGACGCAAATGATTTTGTTACTACACAAAAACCTCTTTATGTGTTTATTGGAGAAGGGCGTGAGCCAAATCTTACTGCTATTTTAGATCGGTTAAAATCAGATTTTCCCGATAGGCAACCTGAGTTAAACCTGCTGCATCATTTTAAGGCACCTGAGGAATATTTTTATGAGGTACAGCTTGTGGAAAAAGATCAGGAATAAGTAACAAAAAACAAATGAAGGTTCTAAGCGGGTTTTTGTAAACAAACCAAAAGAAACAAAGCACCAACAACAAAAAGTGGAACGCCAAAAATAAGCGACCCCAGGTTACATTCAATAATCAGAAAAGGGATCATTTGGATGATGCTAGCAAGCAAGATTAGTGCTCCTCCTGTACATTTCTTCCACCACGAAAGAATGAAGCCAACAATAAAAACCAGAAATGTCAGCATCATCACTATCCCTCCCCAACTTTCTTCTCCTCTGTAAATATCTGATATCCCATCGAAAAATTTTGGCCCAAATGAAACAATAAAGAAGAGGGCTAAAAGAGAAGCCAGAACCCTGGTTGTCATCAATAGCACTTTTTTTCTTTTTGCAGAAATATTGTCAGTGTTGTCCATTGAAGTTATTTTTGGTTAACAGTATGTAAAGATATTAAATTCAATTTGCGAAGTCAAATTTCGCAAAGCAGCCCCAATGAAAGAGCGCCGGATTTCTCCGGCGCTCTTTCTTGTTTTTCCTTATCGAAAGGAGTAAAAGTTATTACTTAGTGCTCGCTCAAATATTTTGCAACACCTTCGGCATCAGCAACCATGGCGTCATCGCCTGCATGCCAGTCAACCGGACAAACTTCACCGTTATCTTCAAAGTATTGTAATGCATCTACCATGCGAAGTGTTTCGTTAATGCTACGCCCAAGAGGCAGATCATTTACAACCTGGTGACGTACAACACCTTGTTTGTCAATCAAAAACAATCCACGGTAAGCAACTGCATCACCATTGAATTCCATTTCCCCTTCTTCGTTATAATCGTATTCGCCAGCTAAAACGTCATAGTTTTCTGAAATGGTTTTCGAGAGGTCAGAAACCAACGGATATTTAACTCCTTGAATTCCGCCCTGGTTTTTTGGCATATTCAACCACGCCCAATGTGAGAATTTCGAATCAATTGAGCAACCGACAACGGCTATATTTCTTTTTTCGAATTCGTCCATTTTATCCTGGAAAGCAATAATCTCAGTCGGACACACAAAAGTAAAATCAAGTGGATAGAAAAAGAACACCACATGTTTTTTACCAATGTACTGTTCCAATGAAAATTTTTCAACAAATTCGCCGCCATTCACAACGGCATCAGCTTCAAATAAGGGAGCTTTTTTCCCTACTAATACTGCCATAATTTATTTAGTTTAAGATTAAAAGATTTTGAATTATTGGACGCCAAAAGTAATAATTATTTCAGATCATTTTAATACAGGATGTTAAGTAATCTTAAATAACAATGCAGAAGAGGAGCCTGTTGTAGCTACAGAATAAAAAATGGTTTAAGCTTCTGTTACCAAAGGAATGACCTTACAGGTTCTGTAGTGGCGACTTTAGTCGCCATAAGATAAAACACTTATTAAAACGCTGAATATCTGAATGAACTGGGAGGTAGGTAGTATAGCACGGTTTGTATGGCAGCGAATATATCGGCGACTAAAGTCGCCGGTACAGAGTGTTAAGTTCAGGTGTTCGAATACTTTTCTTCTGTAATACTAATTCATCAAATCATCAAAATTAACCGTTATCGGCATGTTCCTTTGAAAGTCGTGAAGGGTGAGTTTTCTCAATTCGTAGTAACTCTGCCAGTAGGTCATTAGTGCCCGATAAAAACCCATTTTGGAATTGTCATTATCTATCTGGGCCTTATCCAATTCAAGCACATCGTTAACCTTACCGATCATATAACGCTGTTGGGTGACCTCAAATCTTTTTTGCGCAACAGTATCTGATTTGGCAGCAATGCGTAATTGCTTCTTCTGCATATTAAATTGCATCACCTGCAGGAACACATTCTGTTCGAAATCTATCTTCTCCTGTTCAATTGCTGTTTCTACAAGATCAAGGTTCGACTCAGCCATTTTAATATTGCCTCGCGCTTTGCCCCAGTCAAGTATAGGTACAGTTAAACCAATATTGAGTCTTTCTTCATTATATGGATTTTTATAGGCATCCCCTAAGGTTTCGGCCGATTGTGTGAGGCCAAACGATGCAAATATTTGTGCGTCAAACCGGCCATCCCTTTTTGCGCGATACAGTTCACTTTCGGCTTCAAGTATCCGCCTGGTGAATTCGATACCTGCAGAGGAATTATCTTTTGCATAATCAATGGCATCCTGTGCGGGCACAACAAAATGCCGGGTAGCTACAGGGGGAACCAATTTTACAGCTGTCCCTTCTTTAAGTCGCAGGTACGAATTAAAAACAAATAACCTATTCTGATAATTTAACTCGGCATTTTCTACTGATGCCTCTGAATTTAAAAGGTTTAATTCCAGCTGCAATAATTCATTCTCAGCAATTTTTCCGAGGTTGTATCTGCCAATAGCAATTTTATATAATGTATCGTAATTCGCCTGGTTTTTGAAAGCAATCTCAACTTCAATCTGCGCCATCAGTAACGAGAAAAAATGATTTACTGCAGTTATAGCTACTTGCTCATGGGTTTCAATGTAAAGGCGTTGTGCCTCTTCAAAAAGCATTGGTTTTATCTTCCTGTCGTAGCGATAAGGGTTGTATTTGAAAATGGGTTGTACAATGCCAATATTAACCATATTCGTCAGGTATTGGGACGAATATTTACCGCCTAAAGTGTTATCGAGTCGTTGCAGGCCTGTGGAAAGAAAAACTTCACCGCCGGTTATCCCGATCTTTTGGTTCAACGAAAGCGATACAGAATAATTAGTAAAACTTTGCGGAACAAAATTGGTGGTACTGTCAATTACCGAATATTGCTCATTAAAGCCTATATTCAGATTGGGCAAAGTTGCATCTAACTGAAGGCTTGGTAAATAAGTTGCTTTGAATGTTCGAAAACTCCAGTAGCTGTGCCTGTACCTGTGCTTTGCAATCTGGGCATCAGGCGACTGGTCCTGTGCAATTTTTACTACATCTTCCAGCGTATAGCTGACAATATCCTGAGCAAATGAACAGGGATAAACAGCCAATAGAAGAAGTAATAGTATTGTTTGAACTATCTTTTGTTTCATATTTCTAACTACTAATTCAAGTCAAATTACAGATTTCATCGGCCAGTTTCCTGTGACCAGCATCCGGATTCTTCCAGGTTTTTCAAACTCTGGAAGGTCTTTATTAACTCACTATTTTTAATTAACCATTTCACTAATCACCAACCATTTAATCATGTCTGAGCGATTCTACCGGATCTTTTTCGGATGCCTGTTTTGCCGGAACATATCCAAAAATAATTCCTACCGAGGCAGCTACACCAAATGATACAATTATTGAGGCAAAAGATATAACGGTATGAATTCCTGTCATCGTGGTTATGACCTTTGCCATAATCACCCCCAATAGGATACCAATAATACCGCCTGTAATGCTGATAAAAGTGGCTTCGGAAAGAAACTGAAATACAATATCCCTTTTTGTAGCCCCGGTAGCCCGCCTTACTCCTATTTCCCTTATTCGTTCCATAACGGATGCCAACATGATGTTCATTATTCCAATTCCGCCAACAATTAAAGATATACCTGCAATTGCACCCAAAACGATATTGAAAATGTCTTTGGTTTTTTGTTCCTGTTTTAAAAGCAATTCGGGTATTTTTATCTCAAAATCTTCAACACCCTGGTGGCGGCGAACCAGTATCCGTTTGATCACTTCGGCCGTGCCGGTCAACTGGCTCGTTTCCTTCACCTGCACAACAATTTTATCAAGCTGGTTATCTCCTGCCACAGATGAACCATCATCTCCGTCAATGATCACAATTCTGTGACGCGAAATACGAATATTGGATTGGCCGGAGGCCCCCTGATTAGCCATAGAACGGTCTTTGTACCTGATCAGGGCAGTTTTTAAAGGGGTAAAAACGGTTCTGTTATAGTCGCTAATCCCCATTTCCTCAGCTTTATCATTCACCTGAACACCTCTCAGTATACCGGTTACTGTTAGCCAAATCGTACCACATTTCAGTGATTTTCCAATTGGGTTTTCCTTCGGGAAAAGTTTTGCAGCAACATCAGGGCCAATGATGCAAACCGGATCGCCACGTTCCATTTGCAAATAACTGAACATAGCACCTGCATGTAATGTTTGATTAAACAACGAAAAAAAGGTGTCGGTAACCCCTGACAGTTCAACATTCAGCTTATTGCCTTCGCGTACAGCCAAAATAGAATAAATAACCTCCGGACTTACTTTTTCAACTGTTGGAATACTTTGTAAAATATTTTCGGCATCTTTTAGCGTCAAGCCCGGTGAGTACTTTTTCTTCAGGGTTTTACCGGATTCCTCGCTGTCCTCCCCTTCCGAAGAACTTGTTGTATTAAGCGGCAAAATTACAATATTGTTAGCCCCAACCAGTTTTATTTGTTCAAGAATTTCAACACGGGCTCCATTTCCGATAGCCATCATGGCAATAACAGCCGCAACGCCAAAAATAATTCCCAATGCAGTGAGTATTGACCGGAATTTATTGGTAAAAACTGCTTCAAGCGAAATGCTCAGTATTTGAAAATATCTTTCCACTATTTATAAACCCATATAAACCATTAGTTTCTTACAGGACGATTTCCTTTTCGTTTTGCTGGTTTTTCAGTTTGTTCAATCTGCGGATCTTTTATCTTTTCCCTGTAAACCCATGCATCACGATAATTATCAGGTAATTGCTGCCTGGCAACTTCAATTTCATCTGAGTTTGAGAATACATTTATGTAAACCCGCCTCATCTTGTCCTTGCGCAATATACCAGCATTATTGTAGCCTTCTTTTCTAAGAATTACGATAAAGTCTGTGGCTTCTTTAATCTCACTAAAACTTCCAACAACGAGGTAATAATTAAATGGGCCTTCCTCAATTTCTGTTTCACCGGGTTTTTCGCTTTTTTGTCTCTGTTCCGCTTTTTCACTATCCAGATAAACCATTGACCATTCATCTGCTTTAGCCGGTGCCTGGAGGTAAACCTTATCACCTTCTTCGAGGCCTGCCAGAATGATCATATTACTTTCATTACTTTTTCCAGGAATAACCTGGTATTTACGGCTTCCTTTGAAAACATAGGTGATGGAATCGTTTGAGTGTACACTTTCAATCGGAACATAAAATGCATTATCAATTATTTTGGTAATAATTGTGTTTTTGGTTGTCATTGAAGGCCGTAAAATAGAATCCTGCCCGTCAACATGAATAATTACCTCAAAAACCTTCGCATTGGAATTGCGAAGTTGTTCACCGATGTTTGCAACCTCAACAACTTTTCCCGTAAAAACTTTTCCAGGAAATGCATCTACTTCTATTTCGGCTTTTTGCCCAACATTTACTTTGCTGATGTCAATTTCGTTAACATAAGTTTTCGAATTCATTTTGGTTAAGTTGGGCAATGTTGCCACGATGTTTTCCCATGAACTGAATTTTTCGCCGATGCCCTGCTTGTTGCCGTTATAGGTTTTTTTGTAAGTCAGCATACCGGCCTTTGGTGCTCGAATGGTAAATGCTTTTTTGAGTTCGATAAACTCGTTCATTTTTCGCTGGGCTTTTTTCAGGTTGGTCGCAACCTCTTTCATTTCAGTTTTAGCCTTCTGGTATTTCAGTTCATAGTTTTCAACAGACTGGTTGATGGTACGTTTGGTTTTCTCATAATCAATTTTTACCTGTCGCTGGGTGGCAGGCGGTTCATAGATTGATTGATCCATGACAATTTTCTTTTCCTCAAGGGTGTAATCCAGGTTAACCAACTCATCACGGGCATTTCTTAATGTCATTGAAGTATCCAGTTGAGTTTTTACATACTGGTTCTGGAGTTTCTCAACTTCAAGTTCCTGATCCTTGATTTTGTTTTCAAGTTCACTCCTGTCGAGGGTTGCAACCCAGTCGCCCGAGTCAACCACTGTGCCATCAGGAACAATATCTTCGATTGTTAACTGGTAAATCCGGGCATTCCTCAGCTTTTGGTTGTTAGGCCCCATGATATTTTCGCTGTTTCTTGCTTCGAGTTCACCGGTGGTTGTGACATCAATTACAAATTGGCCGCTTTTTACTTCAACCTTTATTGTGCTGCCTGTGGTATCATCGCCGGAAGAAAAATACCAGACAAAAAATATGATGACTATTAATGATCCCAGAAGGATAATTGTATTTTTCCGTTTCATTTGAAAACTGATTATTGAAGGTAAATGTAACCAATGTATACGAAAGAAAACGCGTTGTTTTCATCATTATTACACAAAACATTGTTGAATGAATTTTAATGTTAAATCAACAGTTTGACAAAGGCTTTATTTCAACAGTGATATTCATCCCAAATAACTTTGCACAACAGTTCGTATTTCACTGTAGCAGTAACTCAAAAATATTGCTGCCACAATCGGAATAGATCATCTGTGCTTTGATAAGGTTGAATACTAAAAATGAATTTGTAATTCGAAACAGGTAGCCTGTATTGTTTATGTGGTTGAGCACCCCACGAATTATCACCTCCCACACCTATCTGCCGGTAATCAATATTTAAAATTGTTTCAGTCCTGGGTTGCAAATTAACTGTATGCCGGTAGTTCCCTTTTGTAAGTTGGTCAAAATCATCTGTTGAAAAATGCAGGGCAGAAAAACCAAAATATTTTTCCGATTTGAAAAACAGGCCGTTTCCTTTTTCATTTTTAATAACAAGCCAGCGCGTATCGGTTTTATATCCGTTTTCCTGAGGCCTGATGTATGGAAAATATTGATTAGTGACTGTGCTGTTATAAACACCAACAAACGCCGATGTATTTCGGTCGTTATAATTTTCATGAGGCCCTCTTCCGTAGTATTCCAGCAATTCCATGCCTTGTGTCAATGTAATTTCCATCCCAAACCTGACCAGTTCGGGTAAACCCTCAATGCCCGGTATTAACTGCATTTCAATTATAATTTCTCCATCTCTAAAAACTTTATAACTCATCTCAAACGATGAACGGGTATCGGGTATTTCATATTCAGCACGGAACCAAACAACAGATGTATCTGTATTTTGCAGGCTGAACTTTTTCAATTGCATGTTTTTTCCGGCATTTCGCCAGACCGCCTGCCTTTGATCCATACGATTCCCAAAATCATTGTCAGTAGGGGCCCGCCAAAAATTTGGCTGCAATGATTCATTGATTAAAACCTCTTTTTTCCGTTTATAAAAACACAAGAATCCCGATGCTTTATCAAACCTTGCTTCGAAATCGGTTCCCCTGACTGACACTTCTTCTTTTCCGTTTTCAACTGATAATTTCGTGAGATCGTTATTATTGGTTGTTTTATGTTGCGGGCTGTAATGAATAAAGATTTGCTCTTTCGCCACCACAAACCCTGCCTTCATAAACGGCCGGTCCGCCTTTATACGTACACTGAAATTCAGCAGGTATTCTTTTCCATCTTCAAAATCAATCTTTTCAACAGGTATATTTAACACCGCCGATTTGTGTGGTGACAGGTTGATATCATCAAATCTACCGTTCATGACAGGATTCCCATTAGCAATTATTACCCAATCCAGTTCAAATTCGATCAGGTTGGTAAAGTCGTACATGTTCATAATTTCAAATTCACCCTTTAACACATCAACAGGCCTTATCTTCACGTACTGGTACACTTTCTTCACCTCTTCCATCGCAGGATGTAATGTTCTGTCAGGATTAATGACTCCGTTGATACAGAAATTACCATCGCTTGGCGTAGTTGGTGGGCCAAAGTCTCCGCCATATACCCAGTATTTCTGTCCAGAATCATCATATTTTACAAGCCCCTGATCAACCCAATCCCAGATAAACCCTCCCTGAAGGGCAGGATATTTTTCAATGACATCCCAGTAATCATGGAGGTTGCCGGTGCTGTTGCCCATCGAATGCGCATACTCACACATAATCAAAGGCCTTGACGGATTGGTTTTTGCGTAGGCCTCGATGTATTCGATGGAAGGGTACATGGGCGAAAAGATATCCACGTGATCATTTTTCAATGCCCTTTCATAATGCACCGGACGAGACGGATCGCGTTGATGGATCCAGTCAGATGCTGCAACAAAGTTGACCCCATCCCCGGCTTCGTTCCCCATTGACCAGATGATGACTGATGGATGGTTTTTGTCGCGTTCTACCATTCGCCGGATACGTTCCAGATGCGCTTTTCCCCAATCAGGATTGTTGCCCAATGTCCTGTCGGGACGGTAACCCATACCATGAGATTCGATGTTGGCTTCATCGATTAGATAAATTCCGTATTTATCACACAATGTGTACCAATACGGGTCGTTGGGGTAATGACTTGTCCGCACTGCATTGATGTTGTATTGTTTCATCAGTTCAATATCCTTTTCCATCGATGCTTTTGATATCACATGGCCGGTTTTTTCATCATGCTCATGGCGGTTAACACCTTTCAACAAAACAGGAACCCCGTTGACCAGCAATTGTCCGTCTTTAATCTCTACATTCCTGAAGCCAATCCGGTTGCTAATATATTCAAGTGTTATTCCCTTTTCATTAATCAATTTAAGAACCAAAGTGTACAGTTCCGGGGTTTCAGCAGTCCACTCTTTCACTGTTTTTAGTTGCAATTCAATGGGAACCATTGTTGAATCTTTTCCCGAAAGGGAAAATGACTTTTCTCCACTGATCAGTTCCTTTCTTTCGTTATCGAAAACAATTGCCTGAAGTTGAAAATCCTTACCGAATTGCTCACCATTAAAATCTTTTATCAGTGCATCAATCTTTAAATGGCCATCCTTGTAATCATTTATCAGACTTGCTTTTACGAAAAAATCAAAAACCGTGACGGTGGGTGCAGCCCACAGGAAAACATCCCTTTCTATCCCACTGATGCGCCAGAAGTCCTGGCATTCGAGATAACTGCCATCCGACCACCGGTAAACTTCAACTGCAAGGGTGTTTTCACCTTTCTTTAAATAGGGGGAGATGTTGAATTCCGCCGGCAGTTTACTTCCTTGGCTATATCCAACTTTCTGGCCATTTACCCATACATACATAGCCGATTTTACAGCACCAAAATGCAGGATGATTTCCCTGTCTTTCCAGTTTTTGGGGATGTTGAAAGTGGTGCGATAAGACCCCACCGGATTATAATCATGAGGGATGGCCGGCGGTTTTGGATCAGTGGTCCATTCGTAAGGTTGATTTACATATATGGGTATGCCATAACCTTTAAGCTCCCAGTTTGAAGGAACAGGAATTTCATACCAGTTGCTAACATCAAAGTCTGTTTTGTAAAAACCAACAGGTCTGTTAGCCGGGTTTTTTGACCAGTTAAATTTCCACTGACCGTTCAACGATTTAAACCACGGAGAGTTTTCAATATTTGTTTCCAAGGCCTGATCCAATGTTTGGTAGGGAATTGACGTAACATGGGGCGGAAGCTTGTTAATCCCGGTAATGGCCGGATCTTCCCAATCCCGGAGACCGGATTGTGCTATAAGTAAAACAGATAACAGGATGGCAGCTATTAGAAATAAGGCTTTGTTCATGTGATGTTTTTTATGAAAAAGAAAACAACCCAAAGTTAGGAATAAAGTGAGATGATCTTTTCGAGTCCGGGTTGTTTTTGAATGACCGATTCAAGCAGCTTTAGCTGTGTACGTGTCCGAACCAGGTTGTGTTCAGGATAAACAGTTTTGTAATAAATACTACTGTTCAGATAATCGGTCAGAAATCGAAGCGCCTGCTCATAGATAATATAGAGTGCTCCCGGCAGCAGTGATTCTTTTTCTGGTTGGCTCAAATCATCTTTTAACGGTTCGAGATAACCCTTTGTAAGCGCTTCAAAATGATCTATACGGAAAACCACTTTGGTCAGATCCTTTTCGTCTTCAGCCGCAGGGGTGGTAAACGTCCTGACCATGTCGCCAAAATCGAACATCACGTTGCCTTTCATTACTGTATCCAGATCGATCATCAGGACTTCGTTCCCAACAAATAACACATTGTTTAACTTGGTATCGTTATGGGTTATCCGGGGTGGAAGTTGCGCTAGTGATTTTTCTGTTCCCTGTACAATGTATGACAGTTTCCAACTTTGCTCCACCTCCCTGGCAGCTGTATCGATCAATGCTTTGTCAGCACTATCCACAGCTTCAACAAAAGCTTTCATACGGGATGGTAGGTTGTGAAATCCTACAATGGTGTCCTGCACCAATGGAGACTCGATCGTATTTAAAAACAACTGGTATTTCCCAATGGCTTTGGCGGCTTTAAAAGATATTTCAGGATTGGGAGAAATATCAAATGAATCAGCATTGGTAATAAATTCAACAAGCCGCCAGGCCGATCCATCCGGGTCAATAAGATGATAATTGCCGCTTTTATTTTGAAAGATGTCCGGTGTTATTTTTTGTCCTGACGCATCCTGGTAATTTGAAACCTTGTCAATCAGGACCTCATAATTATTTACAAGTTCCTGTGTTCGAAATACTTTTCCATTCACCCGTTGTAAAATATAATCCTGTGATTCGGTCACAACACGATAAGTATCGTTGATGTGACCACTGCCGAAGGGCATGCAACTTTTTACAATTGATAACTCAGTAAAATGATTGAAGACTGTATTTAGAAAACTGGTGATACTATTTATTTTTGAATTTTTGAAGCTCCTGAATATCCAGCTGATCTTTTAACCTACCTGACTTTTTTTTACTTGCAAGAAGATCATCAAGGGACAAAACATTCCATGTTAACTCATTATCCTTTTCGGATCTTACCCGATTGCTATCTTCAAAAGCTTGATTGAAAGTTCTGCCTGGATTAAAGCGTGTGATCAATTCTATTTCGAATTCAGGGCTTATCTTTATTGAAATATTTTGCAACCCCATTTTAACTTTTTCAGGGTAATCAGGGAAGTCATAATTAATTTCATTCAGTGCCTTTTTTAAATTGAGAAGATTTTTTTCAGAAATGTCAATCCAAAAATCCACATCGGCTGAATGTCTCTGATAGCCATAGAAATTGACAGCACTACCACCCACCAGGAGCATCCTTACTCCATTATTGTTGCATGACTTCACGAATTCCAAAACTCGTTCATCAAACTGTTTTTCAAACATTTTGAGTTATGATAAAATTTCCTTTAGATGAATTCCTGTGCTCCAAACCTTTTTCCCGCGGCAAAACCTGAAAATTGTTTAGCATTTTTAAAAATAATTCTAACCTCTGAACAGGAGTTAATGCAATAAATGCCTCCTCTCTTCTTTTGTTGTTTTCTTCTTTTGTCGCAAATATCAGTTCCACTTTTTTGCTATTCTTTTATAAAGAAATAATATGTTTTTCCTTCTTATTCATATTTCAAAAATACGACTTTTTGTTTTTTATTTATCCCCAGAGACTTTCAGGATAGATACCTTCCTCCACAAGTTGACTGATTTTTTCAATGGTAACCGGTTTGTCTTCCTGGTAAGTTACGCCAAACCATTGGTCATTGCTGGTGAGCACACTGCAAGTGGCATCCCCTGATTCAATCAGGTTATTAACAACAGAAGGAATATAAAACTCAGCCTTTAGCTGGTTGGCATTCTCATTAATGAAAGTTATAAAGTCCCTTTCGGATTGCTCAAAATATTTTGGTGTAAATCCCCAGAAATTCATGGATACTACCGAATTTTCATCAATCACCTGGTCATGACCTTCATCATCAAAAACTACATTTCCATTTTTGCGCTGAATGCTTGTACGTTCGATGACATCTGTCAACAACCCATCTTCTGCACTGCAAACTCCACGCGAAACTGTTCCATGATCTGAAAGTGTATTTTTCAATTTGTAACCAACCATTGCATATTTTGGATCAGCATTTTCCATACCCGATAGAAACTCTGAAATCAGGTCAAAAGCATGCCTGCCATAAAAATCATCAGCATTGATTACACAAAAAGGTTCGTTGATGTAGTTTTTTGCAACGAGTACAGCATGACCTGTTCCCCATGGTTTTATTCTTTCAGGATTAAATGCTATTCCTTCCGGGATATTGTGTAACTCCTGCAGGATGTATTCGGTTTCTATCCTTCCTTTCAATCGTGGTTCATAAATGGCTTTAAAATCGTCAATGATATTAGGATTAAGTACAAATACCACTTTACCAAATCCAGCCCTGATGGCATCGTAAACCGAATAATCAATAATGCTTTCGCCCGATGGGCCAATTTTATCCATTTGTTTGACGCCACCATAACGGCTACCGATTCCTGCTGCGAGGATTAAAAGTGTGGGTTTCATATCTGTTAAATAATTAGTTATTGCTCAAATTTGAGGCGGTAAATATAAAAAGAAACAGGGTTTTAAACTTATCGGCTAAACCCTTCATTGTCACGGCTTCCTATATTCGATACATTACTATTTATGTGTAATATTGCAACTTCCAAAGCAGCAATGAATAAGCATTTACAAACATACCGGCAATTAAAACCTAACGAAATCCATATTCCAAACCTAGACAAGCCAGAAAAGTTTAGACGCAGATTGTTTATGATAAAAAGCTTCGCTTTTTTTTCAACAACGGAGTTGTTGAACAATCACAACAAACCTGCGTAAATCTGCGTCAAAATAATTTATTATAAAATATGGAACCGAAAAAGCAAAAGCTTACATTATCTATCTTATACCAATTGTATTTTAAAATGCGCCAAAAGTGCATTTTAAAATTTACAATGGTTAATGCCGATATATAATCAAAGCAGCTTTAGGAGAGAAAAGAACAAAAGGCGCATTTTGATTAATAATCGGTATTATTGCAGGTTATCTGCAAATAAAACAATGGCCGAACAAATTTCTAATACAAAAACACCTAATGATGTTTTTTTAAGTAATTTTAAATCCAAAACACACTTAATCGAGTGCTTTTTATTTATCAAAAAACGCTGAAGATTTTGCTTTTTCTGATCAACCAAATTTTTATGCTAAAATGCTTTATTGGAATTCTTATTATTACTGCTACTTATACTTCTTTGTATGCCCAGGATCATGTTACCCTTCTAATTGATAGTTTAACATTTGTAAAAATCCATGAAGAAAGAGCAAGGTTAAGTAACGAAATTGCGTGGGAACTTAAAGATACTGATTGGAAACGCACACTTCATTATTTAGAATATTCGGAAGAAGAGTCCAAAGCATCAGGTTCTTATGAAACCCTCGCAAAATTTTATGTTAATGCCGCTAACATTTATTATGATAAAGAGGTATTGGATGTGGCTTTAAATTATTATCAAAAAGCATACCTCATATACAGTCAAAATAATGACAAACAGGAAATCTTTAAATTAGAAAACGATTTAGCAATTATTTATGCCAGAATGAATGATAACGATAAAGCATTGTATTATTTCAGGAAAGTTTACGAATATCAGGCTAAACAAAAAGACTCGATTTATTTAGCTAAGATACTCAACAATATGGGTACATTGTTTTTAAAGGAAGATGTTGATTCTTCAGAAACCTATTATCTTAAATCCCTGGAAATTGCCAGCAGACTAAATAACATCGAACTGCATGCTTATCTTTATACCAATTTGGGGCGTGTTTACTATTTAATGGATGAACAACAAAAAGCACAGGAATACTTTGAGAAATCCCTGGCAATTGCAAAAACAAACTTAGATGATGGTACTAAAAGTATGGTTTTTCAGCTAGCATCAGAATATTTTTTTAAAAGCAAACAAAATGATTCTGCTATCCACTATGCGAAAAAAGCAATTGATTTATTAAAAGAAGATACCTATAGTTTTAAAAAACAAGATGTCGTTCGCACCCTGTACAAAGCATACCTTATTAAAGAAGATTATAAAAATGCTTCAACGTATTTTGAAATGTACGATGTGATTAGAGATAGTATCAATGTTGAAGAAAAAGCTGTAAATGTTGAACGCCTAAAGTTGGAAATGGAGTACAGAACAAAAGACAACATAAGAACACTTGAGGTTAATAAAAAAAAGTCAGGCTATATAATAATTGGATTAAGCCTTATTTCGGGACTGCTTATTTTAATAATTATTCTTGTAAGATATAGAAACAGACTATCTAAAGTACAACTAGAAAAAGAACTTATTGAAGCAAAAAGAAAAGAACTAAATGTAAGTCTTGAATTAAAAAATAATATGCTCATTGCAAAGGCAATGACAGAAATATACAGAACGGAAGTTATTCTTGGCATATTGGAAGATTTAAAAGATATAAAACTAAAGGCAGTAAAAAAAGAGACACAACATGCTATTGATTTTATTGTTAAGCGATTTGAAAAAAATTCCAATGTAAATATATGGAAGGAATTTGAAATTAGTTTTGAGCAAGTTCATGCTTCCTTTTATAAAAATTTGAATAAAAAACATCCAAGTTTAACCTCAAATGACAGAAGGCTTTGTGCCCTTTTAAAACTTAATCTTACCTCAAAAGAAATTTCTCAAATTTCCGGGCAATCTTTCAAATCTGTTGAAAATGCAAGAACACGACTAAGAAAAAAACTTGATCTCACAAATACAAAAACTGATTTAGTGGTATATTTAAATACATTAAACTGATTTTTTTCTATTTTGAATTGTGTTATTATTTCAAAATAGCCCCTTCTTCTAAATTTATTAAACAACACATTTTCTATAAGTTATATAGCACATGAGTGTTTTTAGTGTGTGTGTGTTTATTCCATGAGTGATATGGATAGGGCAAAATATTATTCGTTGAAAATATTGTAATATAGTTTTGTAGCAACAGTCTGTTTAAGATGGAATCAAAAATCAAAAAGAATAAAAGCCTGGATCAACTAATCAAAGATAGTGAGCTTAAGAAAACAGCTTTAAAGAAGATGATAGGTGTAATAAAAAATAATTACAAAGTAAAACCACTTAAATCATGAGAAGTTTTCTTTTGTCATTGTATTTATTATTTCCATTTTATCATGCATGTACAAAAAAACAACACGTTATGAAAAAACTTTTTACTAAATTTTTTGGGGTACTGCTCGTTGCCGGAATTCTTTTAAACTCCTGTGACACCGGCATTACTTACCCACCGGTTTCTGAGCTGCCAACTGGCGAATATCATCCCGGCCAATTTGTATGGCACGACCTGGCATCGCCTAATCCACAAGCAAGTATGGCGTTTTACAAAAATGTCTTCGGATGGGAATTTGAAACACTTGGCTCTTCTGAAAACGCCTATTATGTAATTAAAAACAACGGCAAACCCATTGGCGGTATTTTTAAGCTTGCTGCAAAATATGGCACTGTCAGCGAATGGATTGCTTCAATCTCTGTTACCGATGTTGATGCTGCTGTGACGCTCAACGAAGCAAAGGGCGGAAAAACAATTTTCAAAAAGGCCTTCTTTAAAGGAAGGGGAGAGACAGCCATGGTACAAGATCCCCAAGGTGCATTTATTGCTTTTCTCCGTGCCGAAGGTGGCGATCCGGGATTTGATAGTTTCGAAGAAAACGCATGGCTTTGGAACGAACTGTGGACAACCGATACAGAGGGTTCCTTAGATTATTACAGAGGCTTATTTGGATTCAATGAAAAAAGTATTTTGGGTTCTAAGGCGCCCTATTATGTATTTGAGAAAGACGGAACAAAGTATTTTGGTTTAATGGGAAATCCTGTTGAAGGTGCCAGAAGTGCATGGATGCCTTACATCCGCGTAGGCGATGTTGATGCCGCCACAAAAAAAGCGGTAGATGCTGGGGCACACGTCATGATGGAACCCAATAAGGATGTACGTAAAGGAAGCGTTGCTGTTCTGCTCGACCCCTGGGGAGCACAATTTACTATTCAGGCATGGCCAATTAAATAAATCTTTAAAACAGGAATCATGAAAAACATAATAAAAAATCTAATTATCGTACTCGTTATTGCTTTTAGCCTGGCATTAACAGGCTGTGCCAATATGCGCTGGGGAACCAATGCCGGTGTGGACGTGAACTGGGGGCCCAATGGCCCAAGGGTGCATCCTCATGTTGGTGTTGATTTGTACAGTGGCGGCAAGTTCTAGAAAGAAAACATATTTAAGTTAAACTAAAATTTCATAAAATGAGAAAATTAATTCTATTGGCAGGTTTCATTCTATTTGGAATGCTGACACAACTACACGCACAATCTGAAAATGACGATTGGATTGTAATTGCTGAAAAAACAGCATCTTTCAAAAGCGATCTCGATAAAGTAACGCCATTCGGCGAAGAACGCAATGTGTCGAAGATAAAAATCAAGTGTATCCAGGGAACGCTCAAGCTTAAACATGTGCATGTAACCATGTCCGACGGCACAAAAAAATCCTACGATGCAAAAGGTATTGGCGTGCTAAACAAAGGGATGACATCGTTTGCGTTTACCTTGCCTGGCGACAGTAAACTGGAGCATATCGAACTTGAATATGATTCGGCAGGTGTTATATTAATATCAAAAAAAGCAAAGCTTCAAGTCCTTGGAAAAAAGAGGAAACAAGACAAAAAAGAATAAGCAGTTATGTATTCAAATCGATGGAACCTATTCATAGGTGTAATCCTCGCATCGGTTTTATTGTTTTCAGGAAGTTGTTCACTATTAAAATTCAATATTGAGTCGCAATCTACACCATTAGGCCCTGATAAGCTTAAAACCCGGATGCATACACACAATTATGCCAGTGCATTTTTTCATGAAGTAATGCTGGCATCCGACTCCATTATGAACAATGAAGCCGATAGGCAAATACAGTTGAATGCCCTTGTTTGGAAAATAAATGCGGCCAACGAAGCCAAAAACAAAATCTTTCAAACCAATCCCGAAATTGCCTTACTGGATACCTGGATATTAACAACATCCATGACGGATTACCTGAAAGATGGCCCCGGGGCAGACCTTTTTGGGAATTCGCAAATTATTGCAGTAGAGGCAAGTGAAAGGCTTCTCGCTAAAATTGACACCATTGCTGTTTCTTCCTTCAAAAACAATTACGAAGAGGCAAAAACATTTGTCGATAGCATTCGTGAAAATGAACCCTATCAATCGCTCGATTTTTACAGGGAAACCGTTTACGACGATTGGTACCGTTACCAAAATATTCCGGACAGTTTGGTTGATGCTACTGTAGGAACTCTTCCCGAAGTATTATCCGACTTCTCATCTCGCATGACTATTGGCACCGAGCAAACACTGCGGCAAACCCAGTGGAACGGCGAACTGCTGCTGAAGCAATCCAAACTCGATTCGCTGAATTTACAGGAAATGTCAGATGATTTTGATAAGCGCTTTGAAGAATTAATTATCGTATTACGAAACAGCGGGCGCATTATGCAAAACGATGCTGTAGTGTTGAGAATGGATATCAACAGATTTAGCCGAAACCTCGATACGATTATTGATTCGTTATTTGTTTTTGCTAAAAGCGAGTTGGCCTTAATGCGCGACAGTTTGAGCGTTGAAAGGGAAGCCATAATGCTCGACATCGACAAAACATCAAACAAACTGCTTAAAACCGCATTGGAGGAATTGCGTTCCCTGGTGAAGGATATCCTGTTTTATGTCCTGCTTATTTTAATCGCAATATTGTTTATTCCATTTGCTTTGGGATTTGTTACGGGCAGGGTAATCGGAGGAAGAAAGAAAAAGAAAAAAGAATTAGAAACTTAAACAATACAAACCCTTAAAAACTTTAGCATGAAACGATTTCTATTTTTACTTACAACATTAGTTATTATGATGAGTAATAGCATGGCTCAGAAGAGCAACGATGAAACTAAACTAATTCAAACTCTTTATTATGGTGGCGATATCATCACCATGCAGGGCGATCAACCCGAATACGTTGAAGCAGTTATCGAACGCGATGGCAAGATTATTTATGCTGGCGACAAAGCCGGTGCGGTAAACAACTTTGCCGGGGAAACCATTGAAGTTGACCTGAAAGGCAAAACAATGTTGCCAGCTTTTATCGACCCACACGGTCATTTTATGTCGGCTGTGCTGATGGTAACCCAGGTAAATGTGGCATCGCCCCCAATGGGTCCCGTTACCGATATTCCTTCAATGATAAAAGAATTGCAAAAATTTAAGGACGACAACAATATCCAGGATGGGGAATGGATAGTGGGCTGGGGTTACGACCAGGATCTGCTGGCCGAACAACGCCATATCACCCGCTACGATTTGGATGAGTATTTCCCGGATAATAAAGTGTTGATTATTCATATTTCCATGCATGGTGGCGTTTTGAATTCAAAAGCCATGGAATGGGCAGAATTGGATGAAAACTCTGAAACCCCCGAAGGCGGGGTAATTGCCCGTATGCCAAATAGTAATGAGCCTGCCGGCTTGCTGATGGAAATGGCCTATATGCCTGTATTTGATAAACTTCCGCAACCAACTGGTCAGGAATTAATGGATTTGATGAAACCTGCCCAAATGATGTATGCCGAAAATGGTTATGCCACCGCAGTGGAAGGTTTTACCCATATACGTGATATGAATACGCTAATGGAAGCCGACCGCGATGGTTTGTTCTTTATCGATATTGTTTCCCTGCCGGGATTTACCGAAATGAAGGAGTGGCTCAATAATCCTTATTATAGATTTAATGAGTATTACAATCACCTGAAATTTGGAGGCGGAAAATTCACCCTTGATGGTTCACCCCAGGGACTGACAGCATATATGGCTGAACCCTATCTGGTTCCCGGACCAAACGGAGAAAAAGACTGGGTGGGAAACACTTCTATTCCAAGGGAAGATTTGGCAAAAATGGCCAAAATAATGGTTGACAATAATATTCAGATTAATTTTCATGCCAATGGTGACGGAGCCATTGAAGATGCTATGTATGCCATTGAATACGCGGGCATTAAAGCCAATCAGGATAAAAGGCCGATTATCATCCATTCGCAATTTCAAAAACCTGAACATCTGCCAAAATACGTTGAATTGGGTATTACACCAACCTATTTTACAAATCACTGCTTCTATTGGGGCGATGTACATATCAGGAACGTAGGTTTAGAAAAAGCATCATTTATCAGTCCGATTAAATCGGCTAATGATTTGGGGCTTATTACATCAAACCACACCGATTTTAATGTTACCCTGCTCGACCCGTTTTTTGTGATGTGGACATCGATAAAAAGGGAAACAAGAAGCGGTAAAATTCTTGGGCCCGATGAGAGAATTGATGCTTATGCCGCTTTGCAACAACTGACAACCGGACCTGCCTACCAGTTTTTTGAGGAGGACACCAAAGGCATGATCAAAAAGGGGATGAACGCCGATTTTCTTATCATCGACAACAACCCACTTAAATTAAAAGATGTGGATGCCATGCGTGAGATCACAATTCTGCAAACTATTAAAGGTGGAAACACCATTTACAAAAAGAAGACCATGGACAAATTACAGGGATATTTTATCAAGAACACCGTGAAGTTTGATGATGACTTTGATTTTAAACATATAGTGGTAACAAACCAAAAAGATTTTGATGAATATTTTGGTATTGGCAAAACCATGAAAAACAAAGTTGATAAAGTCGATTTTGAAAAAAACAATGTAATTGCAATTGCTACAAAGCCTTCAAAAAAATCATATAAAATTGATGTTGTCTATTACGAATTTGATGACCATAAACTACTCATTCAGTACGGAGTTGCCAAAGGCGGGAAAAATTCTTACGAATCTTCTGCTTTATATTTAGCCACAATTCCTAAATGTATTGAAACTGTTAATTTCAAATCGAAAGATAACGTTGCTGAAGTGGAAGTGAAGTAGTAATTAAATAAAACAATTAAAGAATATTTTTGTGAATACAAGTGAGATTTTAACCTTTTCATTAACGGTTTTTACAGGTTTTTTTGCAATAATGAACCCTATTGCTAATACACCAATATTTTTAAGCTTAGTTGGAAGGAGAGATGAATTAACAAGAAAGAGAATTGCAAAAACTGCCACAATTACAGCATTTATAATTATAGTTTCGTTTATAATTTTTGGAAAAATTTATATTCGAATTATTTGGCATAACAATTCCAGCATTTAAAATAACCGGCGGAATACTTCTATTTTATGTTGGTTTTGAAATGCTTATGTCAAAAAGATCTAAAATTAATGATCAGGAAGAGGAAGAACCTGATGATGACATAGCGATATCTCCACTGGCAATTCCAATACTTGCTGGTCCCGGTACAATTGTTACAGCAATGAATTTTGTTACAGATGGTGATTATATACATATCGGAATTATTGTTGTAGTTTTTGGCTTAATAACTTTTTTAACCTATCTCGCATTTATTCACAGTAATATAATAGTAAGAAAATTAGGAAATAACATAATAAAAGTTGTTGGCAAATTAATGGGGTTAATTATTGCAATAATTGGAACCGATATGGCTATAGACGGAATAAAAATAGCATTTAGCATATAAAAATAGCAAATTAATTAATGCAACAAATAGGGGTAAATATGAGAAAAATTACAATCTTAATTGCAATTATTTTCTTAAGCCAGGCCGTATTAATGGCACAAGACAAGGAAGCAGACAAGCCTTTTAACTACAATCCCGACAACTACGATTTAATGGGCTTGTTTCACAAAAAGAAGAATAAAAAGGTAAAAGATACCAGTTGGAGCAAAACCCATTGGTCAATTTTTCCGGCCATTGCCGTTAACCCTGCCATAGGGACTGGTTACGGTTTTGGTGTTACAGCCGGAAAGTATTTGGGCAATCCGAAAACTACGCGCATGTCGGCACTAAGTTCCACGCCAATCTACACTTCCAAGGGGCAATTGTTTGTTCCCATTAGGTTGACAGTTTATACAAACGAAGAAAAATATTTCCTTAACGGGACTTATATTTGGAGGCACTTCCCTTTGGGAACTTATGGGCTGGGAACTAATACGCCAGAATTAGATGGCGACATGCTGGATTCCAAAACCGTTACTTTTTGGCAAACTGTAAACAAAAAAATTGGCGACGGCGTGTTTATTGGTATTGGTTATGCACTCGATTATTATTACGATATTCATGATACACGTGCAGAAACAATCACAACATACATCGAAGACAACCGCGACAACCCCATTACCGAAGAAGATGTTATAAATATCGCAAGTGCTTTACACGATTATGGTTACGAAATTAAAGTAAAGGATGTTGTTAATGCTGCTGAGTTTATC
>JAUVKF010000057.1 GCA_030596395.1 Chlorobiota bacterium
CCAAAAACGAGGATGAATATTTCCCATAGGATAAGGTAGTATATTTTCTGTAAATTCTTTATAAACAAGTTCAGCATTTGTTGGTTCAAGAGGAAGTGATGTGTTAAATTTTTTTAAAACCTCTAAAGGTATTTCTTGCCATACTTTTCTATTTCTGATATTGGCTGTATAATCTATGGCATCATCAACCATTTGATGCATTAACTCCCTGGTTTTTTCCCAATTGACTGGGTCTAGGGTTTCGTGTTCAGAAGTTGTACTATTTGAACTCATGTTATATTGTTTTATCAGCTTACTTGTAAAACGATTGTGGTATGTTTTCGTTGCCGATTTCGGAGCTGTCATCTTTCAAGTTACAATAAATTTATGCGAGCTACAACGCTTGAATTTACTACTATCTCGGCAATAAAATATACCACATGTTATAAGCTGGCTTTTATCATTTATAATTTTCAGTTCTATAATTCAAGGTATGATTGCTTAATAAAATCTGCATCATATTTTCTCTCTAATTTTCTTATTATGAAATGTCCTTTTGCCATATCTTGAAAATGGTCAATAAACATTGTATTAATTAAAGCTCCGCCAGCAGCTCCAATTATTGGCATTGCTTGTGCGGCTGCTTTTTCTCCTATTTGAACTCCAAATCTTTGAGCGATATTTACTATAAATTTTAATAAAACAGGCGATCCTTCTTCGACTATTCCTTTACTTGCAATAAATTCAGTCGTTTCAGCTACAGATTTTGCTAATGCAGAACGAACAACGAAATAACCAGTATCTGTACTGTCATCAGATTTACTTGCTCCTCCAAAAGCAAAAACTTCTAAACAAGCCAATTTTGACTCCGTAGTATTAATTTTTTCTCCTTGAGATCTTGCTATATCTGTAATAGAGCGCAACATAATCGAAGTTGATATCGGTAATTCAATTACTAACGCTGGTAGCCCGAAAAATCCGCCAACACCACCTGAAGTTGCTACACCTAATTTGTGCCAAATATTAGAAGGTTTTTTCGTTGAAACGTCTTTCATTGTTAATAATGTACCTTCGGAGACTTTAAGCAATGTTTTAGTTGTAATATCTCCTATTTTGTCACGCCAATCATTTGGTAACATTTCAAATCCTTTCTCAATTGGTTTTCCAATAAAATTAGTGATTTTGGCTGCAATTCCAGGATTTTCTAATAACGATTTTGCTATATTTAGTTCTTCTTTGTCAGCTTTAGTTAGCTTATAAGTTTTATTCATGTTTATATGTATTTATGTTTTTTAGCTTGCTTATAACTCATTATATCAAAAACAAATGTACTGAATAACAGTAAGGTGCTGATGTTATCCGGTAGTAATACCGATTGTTATTTGAAATGCACCTTATAATGTGTTTTGGTGCTTATTTGGTATTATTGCCTTTTTTGAATAATCACTTTCGTTATCTGCAATTGGCTATCGCTTTCCACTTTCAAATTATAAAACCCGCTCCGGGGGCCGGGTACAGTAAAATCAATTTCATGCCCTCCTTTGTCAAGGTATCCGTTGTAAATAATTCTAAGCTGTCTGCCAGCAGCATCCAACAGGGAAAGGCTGATGTTGCCGTTTTTCACCTGATAAAAAGAAACTTTACCGGAATGGACAACAGGATTTGGCCTGACAGTTAATGGCACAGGGCAGACAATAAGCTGCCCGGTGTTAATACCGGTTGTCACCGTATCTTCTGTAATGCTGATCAGTTGGTCTGCATTTGTATTACCCAATTTTTGCACTATTCCCGATGGCCAGTAAACATTGATGCTGTCGACCGAATAAGCTCCGTCAAGGCCGAAATGTAAACGCAGGTCGCTAAAATCATGAAAACCACCATTGGGTAAAACATTTCTTGAAACAAGCTGTCCGTTGTTCCAAACATCCACCTGTGCCCCAATACCATTTGGATTGGAAATAATACCTTTCAGGTCAACCATCAGGTATGTACCCGGACAATTTGTATTTTTAAAAAGATTGTATTTGTCAATGTGCCCGGCAGCAAATAAATCCAGTGCTCCATCCAGATTATAGTCAGCCCAGCCAACACCAAAATAGTCCCCGATCCATTCTCCCGATATCCCCAGCGAAGGTGCTACTTCGGTAAAAGTTTCATCGCCATTATTTTTGAGCATGGTATTGCTGTAGGAATAAAAATCGTGGTGTGACGAGAAAATATCGAGAAAACCATCATTGTTGTAATCGGCAAAGGTTGTTGTCCGTGTGTCGTGATGGCCTGTTGTTCCTGATGAAACGCTTACATCATCAAAAGTGCCATCTCCATTGTTTTTAAAAAGTTTGCAACTGAGGTTCGAATAGCTACCAACATAAATATCCACATAACCATCGTTGTTGAAATCGCTTACATCCAGGGCATGGCCACCTTGCGTGTATTCAACACCTGCCTCTGTTGTAACATCATCAAAAGTGCCATCTCCATTATTTTTTAGCAACGTATTGGGATTGTCGCCATATGTGGTCCAGTAGATATCCATAAAGCCGTCACGATCGTAATCAAGTACTGCAATACCCCAGAAATCAGGCAATGGGGCAATTACTTCAGCAGTTGCGAATGTTGAATTCCCGTTATTATATAAAATAGAAAGGTTACTTCCGGCAACGGAAAGCAGATCAGTATATCCATCATTATCAAAATCAGCGATGTTGTAAACTGCTGCGGCACCAATTCCTGAAGCTGCAGTTATATCATTAAAAGTGCCATCACCATTGCTTTCAAAAAGATATTGTGTGCCTGAGCGTGTACGTAGTACCAGATCGTTATATTCATCTCCGGTCATTTCGGCAATTATTATTTTATTGCCTCCTAAACCACTAAGTCCCGCAGAAGCAGTAATATTTGTAAAATGATCGATATCGTTCCTGAAAAACCAGAATCCACTACCTTCCTGGTTTGAGATGCCCAGATCGGGGTCACCATCATTATCAATGTCTCCCCATCCTACACCATGTCCCAACCCATCCATGCCGGTGATGCCCAGTGCGGGAGCAACATTTTGAAAGGTCTGTTGTGCAGACAAGTAAGCACTAATTAAAATTAAAAGAATTGAAAGAGACCTTCTCATTATGCTGAATTTAAAATGCTATGCAAGTTACCTAATTTTGTGTTGATCGCTGCAGCCTGATAAAAATCGCTTTACTTTGTTCAAAAAAAATAATCATTTAAAATTGAAATAACCATGAAAAAATCACTGATTCTTATTTTGTTATTCGTGCTGACATTTACTTTGTCAAAAACAATATTTGCACACTGTGAAGTCCCATGCGGTATATACCAGGATGAATTGCGTATTGAGCTTATTAAAGAGCACATCCAAACCATCGAAAAAGCCATGAAACAAATTGCGAAACTGCAATCGGCTGATGAAGTGAATTACAATCAACTGGTGCGGTGGATCAATACCAAAGAGCATCATGCCAAACTGATACAGGAAGTTGCCGAACAATATTTTCTGCATCAACGGGTGAAATTTGCTGATCCCAGGGATGAAGAAAAACAAAAGAAATACATTTCGCAGCTTATTTCTTTGCATCAACTTATTGTTTATGCCATGAAATCGAAACAGGGTATTGACCTTAAGAATATTGAAAGAATGAAAAAGTCGCTGGCTACTTTTGAGGAATCTTATTTTGGCGAGCACAGGCATAAGCTGGATGGGGCGCATAAAAAGTAATTCGTTCAATTCAGAGGAGTCCTGCTGAAATCAGGATGACGAAAGCCCGCCTATCGGACGGACAGGAATCCCATTGTTAGTTTGGGATTGCTGCGTCTCCGCCAGCTGGCGGATCCTCGCAATTAAACTAAACTCTTCTTTTTAAAAATCATCACACTGCTATCCTGATCAGGAAGCGTAATAATTGGTTCGGGAATTGTATTGGCAAATTCGTCAACAGCCTGCATGATGCCCGGCCAATCGGGGTTGTAATCATGAATAATGATGATGCCGCCTGGAGAAAGTTGCGGATAGAAAAATTCCAGTCCGGCTTTAGTTGGATTATACAAGTCAGCATCCATATTGACCAGGGAAAAATTTTCGTTTTCCAAACCTTTGGCTGTATTCGGAAAATAGCCCATATGGAAAACAAACTTTTCGCTGTTAAGCCTGGCTTTAACTTTCTCAAGACTTGTATCTGCAAAATTTTTTGTAGTGTAAGTTGCTGCTTTCCCGGTTTCGCCTAACAGGTCAACCTCGGTAAAGCCTTCAAATGTATCGAAGAGGTGAAATGTACGATCCTGATCCATCAAGTGAAGCAGTTTGGCTGAGTCGCCTTTGTAAACCCCAAGTTCAGCGAATGAACCCGGTATACCCTCTTTCTTCAATCTTTCAACCTGGAACCAATAATTAAAAACCCGAACTTTATCCGGGTAATTCCGTTCTGCTTTTTGAAGACTTTTAGAAATGCTTCCATTTTTGCTTGCTTCCTGCCATGCTTTAGGTTGGTATTTTTTGTCAAACAGCACAGTATAAACATAGTAGATCAAATAAACGAGTATAATGCCAAGCAATACCGCCTGTACTATTTGAAAAAGGGAAATTTGCATCTGAATTATTTTTTACACGATTTCGGCTACAATAAAAGTACTTCCGCCAATAAAAACCATATCGTTGCCACCGGCGTTATTTACAGCAGAATTATAGGCATGATGAACTGAATTGTAGGTTTCTCCTCTCAGTCCTGCTTTAAAGGCATGTTCTTTCAGTTCATCAATATCCATTCCGCGTGGGATATCTGGTTTGCAAAAATAATAGGTGGCATTTTTAGGTAAAAGATACAGGATGCTTTCGGGATTTTTATCATTGACCATGCCAAAAACAAAGTGCAGATTGTCGAACTTTGTTTCGGCGATTTGGCTAACCACTGCCTGTAAGCCTTCCGGGTTATGCCCTGTGTCACAAATTGTTAAAGGATTGTTGCTGATCACCTGCCACCTGCCCAACAAACTGGTATTGTCAACAACATGAAAAATACCATCAACGATCATTTCTTTTTCAATTTGAACTTCTTCAGATTGTTTAAGCAGCTCGATACTTTGTAAAACAGTGGCAATGTTTCCATTCTGGTATCTCCCGAGTAAAGGTGACACAAGTTTCTCGAGATACAAATTATTGTCGTGCCAAACATCGTAGATCAAATAGTTCTTTTCCCTTGTGTGGATTTCTTTTAATTCAAAATGATCATCAGCATAAATTATCGGGGCTAATTTTTTATCTGCGATTTTCATGAAAACTTCATCAGCGCCCTTTTGTTTTTTACCCACAACAAGCGTAATTTTTTCTTTAACGATACCTGCTTTTTCGGTTGCTATTTTTTCGATGGTATCGCCAAGAAACTGCATATGATCGTATCCGATGTTGGTAATTACCGTCAGAATTGGTTTGCTGATATTTGTTGAGTCGAGCCTGCCTCCCATGCCGGCTTCAAGTATTGCAAAGTCAACTTTCTCCTGAGCAAAATATTCATAAGCCATGGCTACCGTCATCTCAAAAAAAGACGGGCTGAGTTTTTCAAATGTTTTTTTGTGCTTTTTAACAAACTGAACAACATCTTCCTCACCAATCATTTCACCATTAATTTTGATCCTTTCACGGAAATCTTTCAGGTGGGGAGAAGTATAAAGCCCTGTTTTGTACCCTGCTTCCTGTAAAACGGATGCGAGAATATGACAAACGCTTCCTTTTCCGTTTGTTCCTGCAACATGTATCGATTTGAAATGATCCTGTGGATTACCTAATTTATTGAGCAATTGAATGGTGTCGTCAAGATTGGCTTTGTATGCTGCCTTACCTATTCGCTGATAAATGGGCAACTTGGAAACAAGCCACTCATAAGTTTGTTTGTAATCCATTAAACAAAGTTAGTTTTATTCGAATAAAAAGCCAAAAAGAAAGATAGGAAAGTTTTACAACGGCTAAATTACTGAATAAGTCCTTATTTCAGACTTGTTAACTACTTGATAAACTTGTAAGTAATCCAACCACGATCGCGTTCAGCAGCGTTTGGGTCTCGCTCAAATTTGGAGTTTAGTGCAGCCTCAATGGCCTGCTGCCTTTGCTTCTGGTCAAGTACATTGGTGCCTGAATAGTCAATTCTGGCATCTATCACAGCTCCGTCGCGGTTAACGATTATGGTTACTTTAACGTCTCCCGGTTCGCTAAAATCTTTTGGAGGTACCTCAAGCAACAAGTGTCCACGTCCTCCAAGACCGTAGGACGGGCCGTTGCCCTTACCACCTCTGCCATCATACTTATCACTCTCTTTGTAACCCTGGGGTTTACCCATATCGCCAGTACCCGGTTTAATTCCCTGGTTGGTTCCTTCGGTACTGGTTTTGGAGCTGCCCGGATACAATGCCCGTTTATTTACAGTGGGTTTAGGTTCTTCAACAGGTTCTTCAATAACTTCCTCGGTTTCGGTTATAAATGTTGAATCAACCGGTTTTTCTTTGGGTTCTTCTTCAATAATTTCTTTCTCGGGTTCAGGTTCTATCTTTTCCTCAATAATTTCTTCGGGTTCTTCCTCAACCTTTTCCGGTTCTTCTTCAATGATTTCTTCTTCAATTACAGGAGCTTCTTCAACATCCTGTGTAATTATTTCTTCTTCAACAATTTCAGGCTCTGGTTCTTCATAAACCGGTTCCTGCTCCTGTGGTGGGGGAGGTGTGGGCTCAGAAATTGGGGCAGGAGTTTCACTTTGAATGTCTCCATATCCCTGGTCATCGTAACCAAAATTTACTTCAACACCTTCTTCGCCGGGTAGCGGTAAGGGTGTTCTGAGAGCCAGAAACAACAAAGCAACTATCAATAATAAATGTACCAGCGTGGTCCCGATTATACCACGTTGGCGGTCTTTGTCTTTTAGTATTTCTTTTAAATTTTGTGCCACTTTTTTAAGTCCTCAGTCTAAAGTCTACAGTCTACAGAACAACTGATTATTAACTATATTTTTCAGAGTTTCTTATCATATCATTTAATAACTTTCCAACTTCTTCAGACCTTTCATTATATGATTGATGAATTTCGAATTTGAGAAGTTAACCCATATTTTTCTTCTTTTGGGTAAGACTTGATCAACTCGAAAATGTCCATTGCAAGCGAAAAAGCTTTTTTATAAACGATCAAATTTCGAAACCCTGTTGCCATTTATCTTCCTTTTATTTTAAATTTTTCTAATAACCAACTGCCGACTGCCAACTGTTGACTGCCGACTGCCAACTGCCGACTCATCTCCGCGGCTTCGTTGCTAAAATCACCTTATGCGAAGTTCCATTTTTTCGATTGATTTCATTAACTGCATCAATAACGACAACGATATCCTGAACAGGAGCTGTTTTATCAGACCTTAACACAACCGAAGCGGTACTTTCGTTTCGTATTTGGCTGAACAAAACATTTTCAAGGTTTGAAGGATCAACCCTCCTTTCCTCAACGTAAATGTTCCTGGCTTTATCTACATAAACTGTAATGGTTTGTTTCGACATGGTTTTGCTGTTGCTGCTTGGTAACAAAAGCTTGATCGCATTTGGAGCAACCAGTGTAGAGGTTAACATAAAAAATATCAGGAGCAGAAATACCAGGTCCGACATGGAAGCCATGCTGAATGCTGTATCTCTTTTGTTTCGCATTTGTATTGCCATATCAATAATTTTTAGTTCCAATTTTTCTTTCCGTCAGCTGACGGAGAGATGCCAAAGGCAGAGGGGTTATTTTGCCGGTTCATGTAGCACATCCATAAACTCACTGGCAGTTATCTCCAGTTTGTAAACTACCTTTTGAACCCTGGCAACCAGGATATTATAAAAGATATAAGCGATAATCCCAACAATCAATCCCCCTACTGTTGTGATCATAGCCTGGTAAATTCCCCTCGAAAGCAGTTCAATATTTATGTTGTTTCCAGCCATCGACATATCATAAAATGCACGGATCATACCAATTACAGTTCCCAGAAAGCCAAGCATAGGAGCAGAACCGGCAATAGTAGCCAATCCTGCTACATTTTTTTCGAGCCTGGATATTTCAAGTTTTCCGACATTTTCAATAGCTGCATTAATATCATTTAGTGGCTTGCCTATTCTTGACAGGCCTTTATCTATCATTCTCCCGATAGGAGAGTTGTTTGTCACACACAGGGCCCTGGCTGATTCTAATTTTCCATCATGAATATACTGCCTGATATTATTCATAAAATTTTTATCCTGTCGTGAAGCCCTGCCAATGATAAAATACCTTTCAAAAAAGATATAAAATGCAATGATGGAAAGGATACCTATTATTCCCATTATCCAACCACCTTTAAGCACCAGGTCAAGAATAGGTAATGTGATCTCACCTTCGGAACCGGTAATCATCTCGGCGGCTTCGTTTATTTGTAATAGAATGAAAGCTGATGTCATACTTTTTTAAGTTTAGGTCTGTAAAATTACGGTTAAACAATATTTCTATTGGCTTTGAATTTCTTGTTTTACACACAATTCTGTTAACATAAACTGCTTTTGCTTTAATTTATTATTGAAGAAATAAAATCTCTATGATCAAAATTAGCCAGACCCGATATTAAAGGATTATCTAGACCACCTCTAAATTTTAAACATATAGATACATTTATATACATTCAATTTTATCTCTCCAATTTCTTTAGCTACATTTGCGGCCATTAAAACCAAAAAATTATAGCAGTATGTTTTTATTAATGGTAGTTATTTTTATTCTTGGGTATACAATGATTGCCCTTGAACACCCCCTGAACCTTGATAAAGCCGCTTCGGCACTATTAACAGGTACCATCTTGTGGGGTTTGTATGCATTGAATGCAACAGGAATTTTAGAGTTGGGTTACAGCCCGGCCTGGGAGTCAGTTAAAAATGTTAGTCATGATATATTTCAGTATATCCAACCGGCTATTGACGGCGCCCGTTTCGACAAACTTTGGGATGATCAGGCTGAAATAAGCCACAGTGTTACACACTTTGTGCAGCATGATTTGAACCATCACTTGATAGAAATTGCGCAAATACTGTTTTTCCTTCTCGGTGCAATGACCATTGTTGAAACAGTTGACCAACACCAGGGGTTTAAACTTATTACTGATAGAATTAAAACCACCAATAAAGTAAAATTGTTGTGGATATTAAGCGTGCTTACTTTCTTCATGTCAGCAACCCTGGATAACCTTACAACTACTATTGTACTTGTAGCGCTCCTTCGTAAATTGATTGAAGACAAAAAGGAACGTTGGTTCTTTGCCAGTATGGTGGTATTGGCAGCCAATGCCGGTGGCGCCTGGTCGCCTATTGGTGACGTAACAACTATTATGTTATGGATTGGAGGTCAGGTAACTACTGTAAATATTATCTCATATGTGTTTTTCCCGAGTTTAGTGACAATGATTGTTCCATTGGTGATTGTAAGCTTTACTATGAAAGGAAACGTGCAACGCCCGGTTCTTGAAAATGGGGAAAACCAGGAGTTTACCACGGCATTTGAACGAAAGTTGCTCTTGATAATGGGTGTTGGAGCTTTGCTATTTGTTCCTGTTTTTAAAACGGTTACACACCTGCCACCAATGCTTGGGATGCTTTTTGGCCTGGGCGTGATTTGGGCTACTACGGAAGTTATGCATCGTAAAAAACCACTTGAAGACAGAAGAAAATTAACTGTTATAGGTATTTTGAGAAAAGTAGATACTGCTACCATATTTTTCTTTATGGGAATTTTGTTGGCTGTTGCTGCCTTGCAATCTGCCGGCCATTTAGATTTATTATCCAAATATCTTGATGAAAAATTGCATAACATTTATGCGATTAACCTTATTATTGGCGTACTCTCTGCTATTGTTGATAACGTGCCGCTTGTTGCAGGTGCAATGGGCATGTATCCAGTAGTTGAAGCAGAACAAGCAATGACCGATGCTTATATGGCACATTATGTAGTTGACGGGCAGTTCTGGCAATTTCTTGCTTACTGTGCCGGAACCGGTGGCAGTATCCTGATTATTGGTTCTGCAGCGGGTGTGGCAGCCATGGGATTGGAAAAAATAGATTTCATCTGGTATATGAAAAAAATCAGTATCCTTGCTTTGATTGGTTATCTGGCCGGAGCCGGAGCTTACATTCTTCAAATGCAGTTTTTTGGTTAAAAGATTTTTAAATATTGAGCCCCGGCAGTTGCTGTCGGGGGTTTTTTATGGATAAAAAATGACACCACCGCTGCAATCCATTTTAGAGCCGGTTACGGATGAAAGGCAATTCACTTCATTTCTTATTCTCAGCACCCCCATAAAACCAAAGATCAGGGCTTCTTTGAAGTCGATAAGCTGCTTGTCGGGAAGAATGATTTCGAGGGGGGGTATTAACTCCCTGAGTTTATCGATCAAAAAAGTATTATAAGCGCCTCCACCGGTAATTAACAACTTTCCTAGTTTGCTATCTTTTATCGCATTTGAAATTTGGATTACAATATGTTCTGTCACTGTATGCAACTTATTTTCAATGCTATCATTAAAAACATCTATCAATCGTATAAACTGATCCTGAACATATTGGTTGCTGAGCGATTTAGGCGGGTTTAAAGTATAAAATGGATCTTTATTAAGTTTGGCAAGCAAGGCATGATTTACCCGGCCTGATCTGGCAATTTTCCCTTGATCATCGTAAGGCTTACCGATTTGTCCGGATAAATAATTGATCATTTGATTGGCAGGACAAATATCAAATGCAATTCTCTTGTTGTCTTTTTTAAAAGAAATATTTGCAATTCCTCCCAGGTTTAAGCAGTAATCGTACTCATTAAATAAATATTCATCCCCAATTGGAACCAAAGGGGCTCCCTGTCCGCCAAGTGAAATATCTTTTGATCGAAAATCACAAACCACAGTGTGGCCGCATTGATCTGCTATTGCTTGTCCTTCACCAAGCTGAAAAGTAAACCCTCGCTCCGGCGCATGAAAAACTGTGTGTCCGTGTGATGCAATGATATCAGGATTCAAACTGTATTTTAAAAGGAAGTTGTGTGTTATGTTTCCGAGGTAACGGCCATATTCAGTATGTGCATTAGCGAGTTTTGTGTCGGTGAAATTTGGAGATGAGGCCAACACCTGAATCCAATACTCGCTGTACGGAATTGTTTCAGCTTTAATCAATTGATATCGCCATCCGTTTTGATCATTTTTAAATTCACAATAAGTAAGATCTACTCCATCCAGCGAGCTGCCAGACATAATCCCCAAAACTTTATAGCTGGCCATTTTCATTATAGGCTTTTTACTAACGATTCCAGTTGCATGCCCCGCGACCCTTTGATTAAGATGGAAGCGTCTCTGATCGTATTTTCAGCCAGGTAATCCATGGCCTCTTCAGTGGTTTCAAAACTTATAAATGAGTTTGTGTCTTTTAATTGATAAAAATCGTTACCAACCAACAATACCTTCTCAAAAGATTCTTCTTTTAACAGATCAATTATTAATTGGTGTTCGTTTAACGAAATGTGGCCCAATTCAAACATATCGCCCAGGATCAGCCAGGGATTTTCGGGATTAAATTCTTTAAAGCTTAGTATCGCCTCTTTCATACTCACAGGATTTGCATTGTAGGCATCCATGATGATTTGATTGCTTTCTGTTTTTAGCTGTTGCGACCTGTTGTTATCCGGTTTGTAAAGTTCAATAGCCTTGTTAATCTTATCAGGTGAAATGTCAAATCTTAATCCAAGTGCAATAGCAGCCAGAATGTTATAAAAATTATACTGGCCATACATACCAGTTCTACAAACAAATTCCTGCTCTTTAAACGACCATTTAATATTTAAATAAGGTGTTGTGCGAACTAATTTTGCCTCAAGATCAGCCTGGGAAATTCCATAAGTAAACCTGTTTAAACCATTTGATAATTGCATAAGCAGTTTATCGTCTGCGTTCACAATAACCTCATTCTGTTTAGATTGGATGAATTTATACAATTCACCTTTTGCTTTTATTACGCCTTCAAAACTTCCGAAACCCTCGATATGTGCTTTACCAATATTGGTAATTATCCCGATATCAGGCTGGGCAATCTGGCATAACTGGCTGATTTCGCCAATGTGATTGGCTCCCATTTCAATAATGGCGAGTTCAGTAGAATTTCTTATTTCCAACAGGGATAGTGGTACACCAATGTGGTTATTCAAATTACCCTGTGTGTAACTTATGTTATAAGTGGTTCGCAAAACCGCCGCAACAAGTTCTTTGGTGGTTGTTTTACCATTCGACCCGGTAATGCCTATTACCTGTATCGGATTTTGTTTGCGATGATGACAGGCAAGTTCCTGCAAGGCTGTTAACGTGTCTTCGACCAAAAAAGACTGATCTCCTTTGTAAAACTTTTTGTCATCAATAACAGCAAGTTTTGCGCCTTTTTTCAATGCAGTTTCTGCAAACAGGTTCCCGTTAAAATTATCTCCTTTAAGTGCGAAAAAAATGGTGTTTTCAATATCGGCCCGTGAATCTGTGCTGATATGCGGATACTTTAAAAAGTGCTGATATAATTCAAAGATGTCTTTCATTCAATAAAAAACCCCACTCTTTTGGAATGGGGTAAATCTAACAAATATTATTAAATTATTTTATTTATTGTCCACCTCCGGTCTGACTACCTACCCTGATCATTGCACAACGGAAACCAATAGTTGCCGATGCTTCATCTTCATTCAGATACCTCCTGATACCAGGACTCAGGTAATATGGCGGGTCGTTCCATGAACCACCTTTAACTACACGGGCTTTATCGGTAATCAGTGTGGTTACTCCATATTCATACATCATATTTGTACTGTTTGCAACATCTTCGTTAATCCAGTCGGCCTGAATGGTTGATTGGTAATCACCATCTCTGTAGTTGATGTTATTCGCTTTTCGGTAATTTTTGCGTTGGGCTGCTTCTTCGGCAGTAATTTCTTCATAACGGATTCTGCCAAGGCTGTCTTTCTCCGCGATGCCTCCATCCATATCCTTCAAAACGTTTTTGTAAACATTACCACGATAAGGGTTAAAATCGGATACTATTTGGTGCGACATTGGGCGGTAAACATCAAGTACCCACTCACTCACATTACCGGCCATATTATAGAGTCCATAATCATTAGGCCAGTATGAGCCAACAGGTGCAGGGAGCGAAGCTCCATCGTTCAGGTTTCCGGCAACACCCATATAATCACCATTACCACGTTTGAAGTTTGCAACAAAACTGCCGTAATATTTTCTTTCATCGGTACGGATGGATTGTCCGTTCCAGGGGTATTCCCTTCTTTCAACAACCCTGTTGTAAAGTGTGTTTCCAATCAAGCCAAGTGCTGCATATTCCCATTCTGCTTCGGTGGGAAGTCTGTATTTTGGAAGAAGGATGCCATCTTCAAATCTTACATTTCTGATTCCTGTGCCGCTTGGGTCAAGATCTTCTTTGCCTTCATTTACAAGCCCTTCGTATTGGCCGGCAAGATAGGCGTCAGAATTAAAGTTGTTTTCATTACGTTGGTCAGGGTCAAAATCGAGGATGCCCGCTTCAATAAGCAAATTCTCATTTACCCTGTCGCTACGCCACGAAGCATAATCATTTGCCTGAACCCAGCTAACACCAACAACCGGGTAATACTGGTATGATGGATGCCTGAAATAAGTTTGTACCAATGGTTCGTTATAAGCCAGCCTGTCGCGCCAAACCAATGTGTCGGGAAGGGCGTTTTGAATAACGGCGGGATAATCTTCACCATAAACCCGATGCAGCCAGAAAACATATTCGCGATATGCCAGGTTGCTAACCTCGGTTTGGTCAATATAAAAACTTGAAACAGTAGCTTTTCTGGGTTGGTTGTCCCATTCGTAAAACGGTGACTCTTCAGTAGCACCCATGGTGAATGTACCACCTTCAATAAGTACTAAACCTGGTCCGGTTATTTGATTTTTTGAATCAGCAACTTCAAAACCCCCGGTTTCGGGATTATTGAATTCCCATCCGGTAGTTCTTGACCTTTCTTTGCTTTTACAGGATGATGTTAAAACCGCTACGGTTACAAATCCAAGTACAATAAATACTAACTTATTGATTTTAAACATCTTTATTGAGTTTTGTTTGATATATCGTGTTAATAACTAAAAACTGGGTGATTTTATTGCCCTTATACGTCTTCTATTTTCTTGTTTGTAAATACAAAAATCCCAGGCAAATGAAACCTCATGTGCCCCCCCTGATGATCCGCCTACTTGTGAAACAGTTATATCATAACTATATCCAATCCTTATGTTATTGAATCTTAGCCCAATAAGAGCAACAATAGCATCAGGATTACTGAAATTATGACGAAACCAGGCACCCACAACAAGTGGCTTTTTGCTCAGGTACAACCCAAAATTCAATTGGTTAAACTTCTCTTGTTGCATATACAGTATCTGTGGACTTAAAATAAAATCGTCTTCATCGTCATTTCCTATCATACCCTGACTGGCGTTAATAGTTACACCTCCATGGACAGTAAATTTCATTGGAAGTTTATTGTTCGGGTCATTGTAGAACGACATATTTGGTTCGGTAAGATGATGAACGGCAACACCTAAAAACCACTGGTCGTAATGAGTCATTGCCACACCAGCAGAAAAATCAACAACACCAATGTTGTCATTTGTTACAGGAGGTTCGTCAGTATCTCTATAAATTTCGCCTGTGGTTGGGTCAATCTGATCACCGTAAATCAACTTGTCCTGATCTAATCTGGCTTGAAAATATGTTCCCTGAACACCAAACGAAATTAAAACAGCTTCGCTTACTTTTAATTTGTATGAATAAAAGGCAGCAATGGAATTTCTTACCAGTGCCCCGTCTCCCTGCCTGTCACTCATCGCAAATACACCAATACCACTTCGTATCCCTGGTACATACTGATCATAGCTGGCGTTGTACGAAACGTATGCATTTGATAGTGCCGGCCATTGATTTCTGTAATTTAATATTACCCTTCCGCATTCAATCGAACCGGCAAGAGCGGGATTGAGAAACAACGGATTGGCGTAAAACTGCGAAAACTGAGGATCCTGTGCCTGTGTAACACCCCATCCGGCAAGCAATGCCGAAAGGATAAGCACACGAAATCTCTTCTTAAATAGAAAATCCAAAATGGTCTTATTTTTAAGCTTACAATTATACGACATTTTTCATTTCGTGTTAAATAACGGTTAATTTTTTAAAATCATATAAATAGCTTGATTTACTTTGCAAAATAAAAAGGCAACCAGAGCGTTATAATTTTTGTCTAATAAACGTTGCTCCGGCAAAAAACAGTGACTTCAAAACTAAGGTAAATGTTGTACATAAAGTTTCAAATATTTCTCCTATTTATTTTATTGTCAGTAAGTAGTTATTCAATTTCATATCAGTTTGAAGAAAAACTGGTGTGGAATCCGGTTCAAAAAATTGAAATTCACAAAGGGTTTACTGTTGAAAGGCTTTCGTTCGAAGGAGCTGTATACACCAGGTTTAAGCCCGTACCTCATTTTGTTAAGACATATCCAATACATTCGTCCGATGTAAATTTATCGGTATCATTAGCCAATATTATTACTGTAAATGCAACCGAAAGTGAAGCGGAATTATTAAAAGAATTTGGATTTAATGATACTACTTTCTCAGTTTTTGCTGATCCGGTTGTTTCGCGAAAAGAGCCCTTTGCACAAATTAAAGTTGTTCCGGTACGTTGGAATTTTGAAAAAATGATTTTTGAAAAACTGATCGATTTTCGGATTATACTGGAGGTTGAAGAAAAAGCAGAAGCTTTAAATCCAGGAAATGGTTTCCGGGAAAATTCTGTTTTGGAAACGGGTGATTGGTTCAAAATCAAGGTTGATAAAAGCGGTATTTATAAAATTACATATCAGGAATTGAATGAAATGGGTTTTAACGTAGGTGGTAATCCTAAAAGCATCGCCGTTTTTGGTAATGGAGGCGGAGTTTTGCCTGAAAAAAATGATGAATTCAGGTATGATGATCTGGTTGAGAACCCAATCGTTGTAATAGGAGAAGAAGATGGGAATTTCGATCCATCGGATTATGTTCTTTTTTATGCTGAAGGCCCAACAGCAGTAAATTATAACCCCCTGTCGGGCAACTTCTTTCATAAGAACAATTACTATGATGATTATTCATATTATTTTATCACCTCATTAAATACTTCAGCGAAAAGAATTTCGGAGATTGAAGAAACAGAAGGCCCTTCGGGTATTGAAGTCGCTGAATTCTCTGACTTTGCTATGCATGAAATCGATGAATTAAATCTTGCAGGAACCGGTAAAGTGTGGTATGGCGAAATGTTCGATTTCAACTCAACCTACGAATTTGATTTTAATTTCCCCAATGCAGTTGCAAACCAGGAGGCTCATTTTAAAGCTGATTTTGCTGCAATTGCCGAAACACCGAGTCAATTTGAAATTTATATTAACAACATCCTAGAGAATACCCTGGTTATGCCCACTGTCTCTCCAACCAATACTTATCAGATTGCAAGGGACCGTGGAACCGAATTTGATTTTAACTTATCAGGCGACCAGGTTAAGGTTAAGATTAAATATGTGAGGACAAGCAACAGCTCATCTGGCTATTTGAATTATTTTACATTGAACGTCCGGCGAAAATTAAAAATGTTTGGAAACCAGATGTCGTTTCGTGAACCCATGCAAAGTGGCCAGGTTGCGAAATACATAGTTAGTGGCGCAAACAGTTCAATTAATATATGGGATATTACCGAAGCGGTAAATCCGCAAAAAGTAAAAGCGCAACTTGTTTCGGATAAATTTGAGTTCTATGCTTCTACAGATGAACTGAGAGAGTATATTGCTTTTGACGGCGGAATGTATTTCCAAACTGAGTTTGTTGAGAAAGTTCAGAACCAGAATCTTCACAATCTAAGGAACATTGATTATGTGATCGTAGCGCATCCCGATTTTATAAGCCAGGCCAATTTATTGGCTGATTTCCACAGGAGGAGCGGACTTTCGGTTTATGTCACTATCCCACAACTTATATATAATGAGTTCTCATCCGGATCGCAGGATGTTACTGCGATCAGAGATTTCGCGAAAATGCTGTATGATAACAGTGAACCCGGAAAAGAAATAAAATATCTTTTGCTGTTCGGTGATGCTTCGTATGACTATAAGTACATCAATAAAAATGCAGAAGATTTGAATTTTGTCCCCTGCTGGGAATCTGTCGAATCATTAAACATTGTCTGGTCGGTTGCCTCTGATGACTATTTCGGTTACCTTGATGATGGAGAAGGTATTCCAGGTAGTGGTTCGGATAAAGTTGATATCGGTATCGGACGATTCGTTGTGGCTAACGAAGAAGAGGCTGAAATGGCAGTTAATAAATCGATACACTACGGTACTAAAACTGAGGAAGTAATGGGATCGTGGCGTACAATACTAACATTTGTTGCCGATGATGGAGATAACAACACCCACTTAAAACATGGACAATATTTATCTGATTATGTACAGGAATTTTTTCCGGTTTACAACATCGATAAAATTTACCTTGACGCTTATCAACAAATATCTACACCTGCCGGGCAACGAGCCCCGGACATGAATAATGCCATAAACCAGCGGATTGAAAAAGGTACACTGATCGTAAATTACAATGGCCACGGTGGTGAGATCGGTTGGGGCCATGAGCGGTTTTTACAAATTGCTGATATTAACTCCTGGGAAAATTATGACAGGATGCCCATATTCATTACAGCTACCTGTGAGTTCAGTCGTTATGATGACCCTACACGCGTTTCGGCCGGCGAATTGGTTTTCCTTAATGAAAAAGGAGGGGCAATAGCCCTGTTCTCAACTGCGCGCGCAACTTTTGCAAGCACTAATTTGGTACTGAACGCGGCCATTTACGAAAACAATATTTTTACAAAAACAGGAGGGAAGTATCCCCGCTTTGGAGATGTAATCAGGCAATCGAAAGTTTTGGGTGGTGATAACGACAAAAAATTCATCCTTTTAGGTGACCCGGCACTCAGGTTGGCCTATACCGATTACGAAACCATAACTACCCTCATTAACCATAATATTGTTATTGAAGATCAGCCAGATACACTCCAGGCGCTCCAAAGAGTAGTTGTTGAAGGAATTGTTGTTGATGATGAAGATAATTTGGTTGAATCATTCAATGGCACACTGTATCCAACGGTTTATGATAAGTTTTCTGAAATCGTTACGCTGGGCGATGAAGGTCCCGCTGCAACTTTTTATTTGAGAAAAAATATTTTGTTCAATGGAAAAGCAAGCATCGAAAATGGTAAATTCCTGTTCGAATTTATTGTTCCGAAAGATATTGCCTATAATTATGGTGTTGGCAGGATCAGTTATTATCTGAATAATGATAGTGAAGACGGTGCCGGATACTACGAAGGAATTATTATTGGTGGATTTGATGATCAGGCTGAAGAGGACAATACCGGACCTGAAATCCAGCTGTTCATGAATGACACCACTTTTAAGGCAGGAGACATGACCGACCAGAACCCGATACTGCTGGCTAAGCTTTTTGATGAAAGCGGGATCAATACCACCGGCAATGGCATTGGGCACGATATCATTGCCATTGTTGATGATGAAAAAGCGGAAAGCCATTCATTAAATAAATACTACGAGGCAAACCGTGACAGTTACAACAGTGGAAAAATTAATTACCCATTTAAAGATCTGCCGGATGGGCCACATGTTTTAAGTTTGAAAGTTTGGGATATTTATAACAATTCCTCTACGGCCTATCTGGAGTTTCTGGTAACATCGAAAGAGGCCCTGGTGGTTCAAAACCTGATGAATTACCCAAACCCGTTTTCAAACAGTACAAATTTTATCTTTGACCATAACCAATCAGGACAGGAACTTGATGTTAAAATTTTGATTTTTAATTCATCGGGTGCTTTGGTCAAAACCATCGAAACCAGGGTTACACCCGAGGGTTATCAGTCAACTCCCATATACTGGGATGGAACAACAGATGCCGGTGGTAAAATCGGGCGTGGATTTTATGTTTACCAAACAATTGTCCGGAATCCTGATGGGGCAACAGCCCAGGATCAGTCAAAATTGATCTTCATCCGGTAATATTAAAATAATGACGAAATTTGCTAAAAATATATGAATCGTTTTTTACTCAATATCATTGTTGTTTTTCTGCCCGTTGTAATGTTCAGTCAGTCTTCTGTTCAGGTACATATTCAATGGCCGGACTTAATGACGGCAAGGTCATTTAACGGTAATGATATAAATTACTATTCATTTGAGGGTGCAACCAACCTTTACGTGTTCGGGGCATTACCGGTACATCATACTGATTATGAACTACCCTCAGAATATTTTGGTTGCAAGCTTGAAATAAAAGTGCTGTCACGGGATACTATATCACCTTCATCAGCGGATATGCTGGCTGATTTTGATTTAATTGACCTGCTTCCACAATATCGTATCGAATATTCGGGCTTAACATCCCACATATATGTTTTGCCATTTCAACGGCTCGAAACTGGCGAAATAGTCAGGTTTGTGGATTTTGAGATTCTTGTTGATCTTGTTCCAAAAGGCGATAAGGTGCAAAATCCAGGTTCTTCCCCCGATTATACTGAAACATCAGTATTGAGTTCTGGTACATGGTATAAGATGGGGATTGTAAATACGGGAGTTCAAAAATTATCTTATACTGATCTGGTTACATTTGGGATTGATCCAACACAACTGGACCCACAGAAAATAGGGGTGTTTGGTAATTACAATGGGATGTTACACGAAAGTAACAGAGTATATCGCCATGACGACCTTCAGGAAAATTCAATAATCGTTGTTGGAGAAGAAGACGGTAAATTTGATGAAGATGATTACATCCTTTTTTATGCACAGTCGGCCACAACATGGAAGTACAATATTTTTACCGGCAGGTTCGACCATTCCAAGAACCTGTATGCTGATACAAGTTATTATTTCCTCTCTACAGATGCGGGCAACCATAAGCGGATACAAACCATTTCAAGCCTGAATGATGAACCAACCGAAACAGTGCTTTCATTTTATGATTATACGGCTCATGAAAACGACCTGAAAAACCTGATGCATTCAGGAAAACAATGGTATGGCGAGCAGTTTACCGGAGATACGCTTGAGCGAATTTTTTCGTTCGATTTCCCAAATCTGAATACTGACCGACCGGTTTATCTTTACTTTGAGATGGTTGCAAGGGCGTTTATTAATACTTATTTTGAGGTTTATGTAAACGACATCCCTGTAATAGACTCGATTAAATTTGATAAAATGTCTACCAATGGATCTAAGTATGCATCACAAAAGAATAGCAAAGTAACATTCTTTGTTGATGATGACAAACTGGATGTTAAAGTCAGGTATTTTAGTGATGATCCAACAGCAATTGCCTGGCTTAATTTTATTGAATTAAATGCTGAACGCGAAATGATTTTTCCGGGAGGGCAGATGGAATTTCGTGATCCGCAGGTCGGTGCATCAGGTAACATAACACGTTTTGAAGTTGATGATGTTTCGGATGTGGTTACTGTTTGGGAAATTACTGATAAATTTAATCCTGTCGCTGTTGATTATAAGCTCTCGGACAATAAGCTGGATTTTACCTTGCCTACGGATTCAATTCGTGAGTTTATCATATTTGATCAGGTAACACATTATCATCCTGTTGACATACATCCTGTTCAAAATCAAAACCTGCATGGCATAAACAGTGTGAATTTTATCATCATAAGCCCGGATAATTTTCTTCCGCAGGCTGAACGACTTGCTGAACTTCACCGGGAAATGGATGGATTAAAATCCATTGTTGTTACTGCCGACAAAGTTTATAATGAGTTTTCATCCGGAGCGCAGGATATAAGTGCAATTCGCGATTTTATGCGAATGTTATGGAAAAGTGAGGCTTTCGGAAATGAACCTGGTTATTTATTGCTTTTCGGAGACGCTTCTTTCGATTATAAATATCGAATTCATGAAAATACAAATATTATCCCCACTTATCAGTCGAAAGAATCGCTGCGCGAAACACAAAGTTATGCGACCGATGATTATTTTGGACTTCTTGATGATGATGAAGGGAGTAATTGCAGAGGAAACCTCGATATCGGCATAGGCAGGTTCCCGGTATCAAAGCTCGAAGATGCTACAGTTGCGGTGGACAAGGTTGAGCATTATATGAAGAAAAATGACATCGTAATGAAGCCGTGGCGCAATACAATTTGTTTTATTGCCGATGACGCTGACCACAACCTGCATTTACACCAGGCCAAGTACCTTATTGTTACTACTGATACAGTCCAGCCAATATTCAACCTCAACAAGATTTTTTCGGATGCTTACACCAAAGTGAAAGTTCCGGGTGGAAAGCGCTATCCGGATGTGAACAGCAAGATGAACACCCAGGTTAATGAAGGAGCGCTGATCATTAATTATACCGGGCATGGTGGATTAATCGGATGGTCAGAAGAACTGATCCTTGATGTTCCTACGATCCGCTCATACGATAATCTCGACAATATGCCATTGTTTATTACGGCTACGTGTGAGTTCAGCCGTTTTGATAACCCTGAATTCGTTTCAGCAGGAGAATATCTTTACCTCAATAAAAATGGTGGTGGAATCGCATTATTAACCACGACAAGATTAGCTTTTGCTGCGGCCAATATTATCGTTAACCAACGAATTTATAAGCACCTGATGGAAAGGGAGGATGGCGAACGGCCAAGGTTAGGCGACATGATCAGGTTGTCGAAAATACCAAGCAATGATAATTTTTTAAATTTTGCTTTGCTTGGTGACCCGGCTTTAAGGCTTGCCTACCCTCAGTATAATGTGGTGACCAATGCTGTAAATAACAACGTTGTGAGCAAGGAAGCTGACACTGTTCATGCACTTTCGTTGGTATCGGTTAGAGGAAGCATTGTTGATCATGAAGGTGCCAAAATGGAGCACTTTAACGGTTATGTCTATCCAAAAGTGTTTGATAAGCCATCCGAATACATGACCCTTGGTACTGAAGTTGACAGTTCACCCGAAGAGTTCGAATTAATGGATAAGATTTTATTCAATGGAAAAACCAGTGTTGTGAATGGTGATTTTGCGTTCTCATTCTTAGTGCCGAAAGATATAATTTACAGATATGGTTTTGGAAAGATCAGCTATTATGCGCTCGACACCACCAACTATATTGATGCGTGGGGAGCCTACGACCAACTGCTGATTGGTGGTATGGATGAGCAGTTTGAACCCGACAATACAGGTCCTGACATTGCTCTTTATTTCAATGATAAAAGTTTTGAGACGGGGGATGAGATTCCAAAAAATTCAAACTTCCACGCCGAATTATTCGACCACAGTGGTATTCATTCCACGGGCCACAGTTTGGGAAGGGATATAGCACTCACAATGGATGAAAACCTGGCCAATACAATGATTATGAACGAGTACTTTATACCTGACCTGGATACGTATAAAAGCGGCAAGCTGTCGTACCTGTTCAACGGATTGCCTGATGGCTGGCATATTTTAACTTTGAAAGCATGGGATCTTCAGAATAATTCTTCGGATGCAACAATTGATTTTTATGTTGATGAAAATGCAGATATTCTGTTATCGAATGTGATGAATTATCCTAATCCGTTTGTTGATGAAACTTATTTTGGCTTTATCCATAATAAAAATGGATCAACTATGGATGTCCGGATAAAAATATTTGATATAAAAGGAAGGTTTGTTACACAACTTGACGAAAAGTTAGGTTCTTCAGGTAACCAAGCTATTCCTCTTAAATGGGACGGTAAGGATCAGAATGGAAATCCATTGCCTGCCGGGCTTTATACTTATCACCTAATAGTTACAGATTACACCGGAAATAAAAGCATTCAGCGACAAAAGATGATAAAGTTGAATGAATAGCTTTTCCAAATAATAATACTTTACTTTATTCGTTAGTTTTGCAAACCATTTTTTTAACCCACTTGTATGAACATTAGAATCTTAATTGTTGCGATCCTGGTCTTTTTTAGTTTCCTGGCCAATTCACAAGGATTTCAGAAAAATGAACCCGGTGACTTAAATGTTTTAACATCCGCAGTTCCTTTTTTGTTGATCGGACCAGATGCACGGGCAGGCGGTCTTGGTGACGGTGGTGTTGCCATTTCACCCGATGCCAATTCCATGCACTGGAATGCAGCTAAATATGTGCAAATGCTGGATAAACAAGGTTTTGCTATTTCTTATACACCCTGGTTAAGAAACCTGGTTAACGATATCAATATGGCCTATGTATCCTATTTTAACAGAATCAACAGGATGAATGCCGTTGCTTTTTCAATGCGTTATTTTTCTTTGGGTGAGATACAGTTTACAGATGAAAACGGAACTTCTCTTGGTATATACAAGCCAAACGAATTTGCTTTTGATGCTGCATATTCCCGACTGCTCTCCGATCATTTTTCATTGGCAATGGCAGGTAGGTTTATTTATTCTGACCTTACCTCGGGACAGAATGTTGGTGGTATTGATACAAAAGCAGGAGTTTCGATTGCAGCAGATATTTCTGTATACTGGCAGAAAGATGTAAACTGGTTTAAAACGATGGATGCCGAGTTTGCCTGGGGAATAAATATTTCCAATATCGGCAGTAAAATTTCTTATACAAGTTCCAATATCCAAAAGGATTTTATTCCGACTAATTTCAGGTTTGGACCGCGGCTGACATTATTCATTGATGATTACAATAAGATTTCGTTCTCAGCTGATATCAATAAAATGTTAGTGCCTACTCCTCCAATATATTATAGCGAGGGTGATACAATGTCTAACGGAAGCATTTCGGGTGGTGGTACCGAACCGGATAATATTAAATATGGCAAAGACCCGGATGTGCCTCCCATCAGGGGCATGCTCCAGTCGTGGTACGATGCACCTGGCGGTTTCTCAGAGGAACTTACAGAGTTTAACTTTGCAATTGGAACCGAGTACTGGTACAACGATATTTTTTCGATCAGAGCAGGTTATTTCTGGGAACATAAAAACAAAGGAAACCGCAAATATGTTACACTCGGTGTAGGATTGAGGTACAATGTATTTGGTTTGGACTTTTCGTACCTGATACCCACAACGGGTATAGAAAACCCGCTTCAAAACACGCTCCGGTTTACTTTGCTGTTTAACTTCGGTAATGCCAATACTACCAAAGGAACAACACCAACAGGATAATGAACCGGTTCAGAACAGGATTCGGTTATGATGTTCATCAATTAGTTCCCGGCCGTCCGCTGATCATTGGCGGCATTCAAATTCCACATTCAAAAGGTGCTTTAGGCCATTCTGATGCAGATGTGCTGTTACATGCAATAGCTGATGCACTGCTTGGAGCAACTGCACTGGGAGATATTGGCCAGCATTTCCCTGATAATGATCCGGAAATAAAAGGCATCAGCAGCAAAAAAATATTATCCCATGTAAATAAGCTGATCTCTGAGAAAGCTTATCAAATTTCAAATATTGATTCCACGGTAGTCCTTCAAGAACCAAAATTGCACGACTATATCCCGAAAATGCGAAAGCTGATTGCAGAGGTATTAAAACTCGATATTGACCAGGTTTCCATAAAGGCTACTACAACCGAGCACCTTGGTTTTGTTGGAAAAGGTGATGGGGTTGCAGCTTATGTTGTGGTATTGGTTTTGAGAAAGAATTCTTAACGTTGAGTATATGAGGCGTTGGGCACTTTATAGCACCAAACTTTCAATTTAACTTTATTTGTTGTAATTAATGAATTGGGGACTATTATTGAAATATCATCCCTGTTTAATCCTTTCTATGTTCGAAGTCCAATCTCTTGTATTTTTATTATGTCTCCATCAATTTCTAAAATATCTCCTATTTTTATTGACCTTCTGGTAAAGAATAATCTTGAATTTGAATTAATTTATAAGTTAAAAAATGATTTAGTTTTTCCATTAATAAAATAGTTTATG
>JAUVKF010000077.1 GCA_030596395.1 Chlorobiota bacterium
CGAAAGAATCTCCTGAGTTGAAAAAACCTAAAATATCCACTTCCAATTAATTTTATAAAAGCGAGCAACCTTACACAAAGTTTAAAGGTCATTTTAATATATTTGTCTATTACCTGAAACACCAAACTTGCATTGAGAAAATTATTGTTTTTAATCACCCTAATCGTTTCAATCAGTCTTTCCGGTCAGGATAGAATAGCTAAAGGATACGTTTTTGATAAATACAGTAATCTGCTCATTGATAGTGCCAGGGTAAATGTTGTTGGTACTGACACTATTAAATACACCAATGAGGCAGGTGGATTCACCATACATGTACCAAAAAAACACCACTATCTTTTGGTTTCAAAGGAAGGATACAAATTGGCTGAAATTACGCTTAAACCGGGCTTTCAATACCGCCCTTTAAGCGTAATGCTAATACCCCTTTTTTCTGGATCAACTGCACCCTCACCGGCTGATAGCTTATTCGGAACATATAAAAATGCACTAACATTGTCACCGCTCGAATTGATTGGTGGTGCTGTAGCCCTGCGTTACGAACGGTTTCTACACAGAAGGCACGCTATCGGACTGCACGGCTCGTTTTATTTATTTGGCAGGAAACCGCTCACTATTGGTTCAGAGTATGAATATTATGTAAAATTCCAGGGATTTAAATTAAGTTCTTTTTACCGCTTTTATCCCTTACGGAAGAATACCTTTGGTCTTTTTGTTGAGGGAAAAATTCCTGTCGGATACATTCACTTTAATCAATTAACGTACCGATACGCTAGTGGTTCAAGTAACAGAGTACACCTGAAATATGACTTCTGGAGCATAGGCTGGGGACTTTCTGCTGGTTTCATGTTCAGGTTACCAAAGACTTTACATGGAGTTGGAAATATTTCCATCGGATATCAATATTTTCCGATAGATGTACCTGAAACTGTTGAAGTAGATTTGGGAAATGGAACCATATTAACTGGTAAAACCGATACTGATTGGTGGTATCGGGGTGGGCCGGGAACCAGGGTTGATATCAAGTTGACCATCGGCGGAATTTTCTAACGCCATTTTGTCACCCTCTTCCCTAATAAATTTCAGGAAATTTTACTGGTAAGGTTTTTCAACCATTAACCAATAACTATTAACCATTTACTAATACATCCTGATTATCAGTTGCTTCAAAGTAGTCGTTAAGCAATAACCAGTGACCAGTGACCAGTGACCAGTGACTAATCATCCAATTCCCAATTCCACTGGCACATCATTTGATAAACCTGACGAAACATAATTCAATAACCTATGACGACACAAAAAGGACAGATAGACATTAAAACGGAAAATATTTTTCCGATAATCAAAAAGTTTCTCTATTCCGATCACGAAATATTTTTAAGGGAGCTAATTTCCAATGCAGTTGATGCAACCCAGAAACTAAAAACATTGGTGTCAACAGGCGCTTTCAAAGGCGAATTGGGCGGCCTGACCATTCATGTTGAAGTGGACAAGAAAAACAAAACCCTCACAGTTCGCGACCGTGGGTTAGGCATGACAGGTGATGAAGTAAAAAAATACATCAACCAGATTGCTTTTTCGAGTGCTGAAGAGTTTGTAAAAAAATTCAAAACAAAGTCAGAAGCGGAACAGCACAATATCATCGGTCACTTTGGCCTTGGGTTTTATTCATCCTTCATGGTCTCGGAAAAAGTGGAGATCAAAACCAAAACTTACAAAAAAGGTGGCGCGACTAAACCGGTAAGATGGGAATGTGATGGCAGCCCGGAATATTTACTTGAAGACACAGAAAAAGAAGATCGTGGTACTGAGATAATTCTGCATATCGATAAAGAAAATAAAGAGTTTCTGGAAGATCATAAGATTACAGAACTACTCAACAAATATTGTAAGTTCCTGCCGGTTCCCATTCAGTTTGGGATGAAAACAGAGTATGAACCCATCGAGGGTAAAAAAGATAAAGATGGTAACCAGGAGACAAAAGAGGTTAAGGTGCCAAATATTATCAACAACACGCATCCATTGTGGAAAAACAAACCTGCTGCTGCAACTGATGAGGATTACAAAAATTTCTACAGGGAATTATATCCGATGACCTTTGAGGAACCATTATTCCATATTCACCTCAACGTTGATTATCCTTTCAACCTAACGGGAATTCTTTATTTTCCGAAAGTGAAAAAAGACTACAAACTGCAACGCAATAAAATACAATTGTACAGCAACCAGGTTTTTGTTACTGATTCGGTTGAAGGAATTGTGCCCGAGTTTTTAACCTTGCTTCATGGCGTGATCGACTCTCCGGATATACCGCTGAACGTCAGTCGCTCGTACCTGCAAAGTGATCAGAGTGTTAAGAAGATATCCAGCTACATCACCCGTAAGGTAGCGGATAAACTTTCGGAAATATTCAAAAAAGACAGGAAAGTATTCGAAGATAAATGGGATGACATCAAAATATTCATCGAATATGGTATGGTATCGGAACCAAAGTTTTACGATAAAGCCGAAAAGTTTGCTTTACTGAAGAATACCGAGGGTAAATACTTCACTTTTGAAGAATACAAAAAGCATATTGAAACAGCACAAAAAGACAAAGAAAATAAGCTGGTATATCTCTATGCCACTAACCAGGAAGAGCAGTTCAGCTATATTGAAGCCGCCAAAGAGCGCGGTTACGATGTATTGATTATGGATGGTGTGCTCGACAGTCATTTTATTCAGAACATTGAACAAAAATTTGAAAATTCAAGTTTTGCCAGGGTTGACTCTGACAGCATTGAAAAGCTTATCAAAAAAGAAGATGAGGCGCCTTCAAAACTAGATGACAAACAGAAAGAACAACTAAAAGCGATGTTTGAAAGAAATATCAACAAGGAGCAATTTAAAGTTGAATTCGAAAACCTGAGTGAGTCTGATATGCCGGCTACAATTACACAAAACGAATTTATGCGACGCATGAAAGATATGGAAGCTGTTGGCGGTGGTGGCATGATGATGGGAATGGGCGGATTACCGGACATGTACGATCTGATTGTAAATGCAAACAATCCACTAATCGGTAAACTTTTGGTTGAAGAAGATGAGAAAAACCAGGATAACCTGATCAAACAGGTTTACGACCTGGCACGTCTTTCAAAAAACCTCCTCAAGGGTAAAGAGTTGAATGACTTTGTGAAGAGGAGTGTGAATATTATTGAATAAACTCTTATATACTCCCCGCCCTAAAGAACAGAGCAACTGATCAGTTACCCTGTCCTTCAGGGCAGGGTTAAAAACAACTACAATGCAACTCAAAACACTTTTTGCTGATGAAACCTCAAGGGCAAACACCGATTTTGTGCTCAACATCATCCTTCAAAAACCTGAGTTGCTTAACGAGTTGATTGATTTAGTTTCTTTAAAAGAAGAACCCTTTTCCCGAAGAGCAATCTGGGTATTGGATATTTGTGATGAAGGGCATCCTCAACTAATTGAACCTTTTATTGGAGTTATCATCGAAAACCTTACTTTAGGAGGGCATGATGCGTACAAGCGCCATAGTTTACGGATTCTATCACGACATAAAATACCAGAAATCTATGAGGTAGAAGTATTTGATTTTTGCCTCAGAATAATTACTGGTAATGAAGCTGCCGCTCCAAAATTTCATGCAATTAATATCTTGTATCAATTTGCTGATAATGTGCCGGGTCTGAAGCATGAAATAATTGCAGCGATTGAAATTGGAATACAGGAAGGCTCGGTAGGATTGAAGAATATCGGACAAAAAACTTTAAAAAAACTGAATAAATTACATACTTAATTAAAAACGCGGGCTTAAGCCCACGGCAACTGATTTGGCACTGCTATCAGTTACCTCGTCCTTCAGGTCGGGGCTTAAAAACAATAATCACCGTTTAACATTCGGGTAATTTCAATAAATTCGCAAAACCATATAAAAACATAAAAAATGAAAAAAAGCTGGATTATTATTATTGTCATTGTTGCCATTGGCTTTCTCGCTTACGGATGGATTAAAAGCAGCTACAACAGCATGGTCGTTTTAAATGAAGGCGTAAGTGCACAATGGGCACAGGTTGAGAATGTGTATCAGCGCCGTGCTGACCTGATTCCAAACCTGGTCAACACTGTCAAAGGCTATGCATCTCACGAAAAAGAGACCCTCGAAGGTGTTATAGAGGCCCGGTCGAAAGCCACATCAATAAACATTGATGCCAACAACCTAACCCCGCAGTCGTTTGCTGCCTTTCAACAGGCACAGGACGGCCTTTCGCAGGCATTATCAAAGTTGATGGTCGTTGTTGAACGCTATCCCGACTTGAAAGCAAATCAGAATTTCCTTGAGTTACAGGCGCAATTAGAAGGAACAGAAAACCGGATTGCCATTGAAAGGAAAAAGTTCAACGAGGCAACGCAGTCATACAATACTTTTATTAAAATGTTCCCAAAAAACATGCTTGCCAATATGTTTGGTTTTGAACAGAAGCCCTATTTTAAAGCGCAGGTCGGTGCCGAGAAAGTACCAGAGGTACAATTTTAAAACAACAAATCATGAGTCCAACAATCCATCATTTTTTTACCGTTGATGAAAAAGCAGCAATACAAGATGCCATCCGGGAAGCAGAATTAAATACATCCGGAGAGATCAGGGTGCATATTGAAAGTAAATGCAAAGGTGAAGTACTGGACAGAGCCGCTGATGTTTTTTATCATTTGAAAATGGATAAAACAAAACTTAGAAATGGCGTGTTGTTTTACCTGGCAGTTAAAAGCCAAAAATTTGCCATTATAGGCGATAAAGGCATCAATGCGGTAGTTCCTGAGAATTTCTGGGAGGACATCAAAGAAATGATGGCCAGACATTTTAAAGAAGGTGAATTTGCGATTGGCTTATCAAAAGGAATTGAAGAATCCGGCAAGAGCCTGAAACAGCATTTCCCTTACCAAAGCGATGATGTAAACGAGCTGTCTGATGAAATTTCATTCGGAGAAAGTAAAAATTGAAAACATGATCATATCCTATAAAATTTATACAACTTTATTGTTAGTCTTTGTTTTATTCCTGTCAGCAACAAGTCAGGATATTCCTCCACGGCCTCAACCACCGAGGCTTGTCAACGACTTTGCTGATTTGCTCAACCCTCAGCAGGAACAGGCGCTGGAGTTAAAATTAGTTCGTTTCAACGATACCACATCCAACCAGATAGCTATTGTAACAGTAAAATCGCTTGGAGGTTATGATCCAGCCATGTATGCTAATGAAATAGGTGAAAAATGGCGTGTTGGTCAAAAAGAGTTCGACAATGGTGTTGTGGTGTTGGTTAAACCAAAAGTTGGAAATGAAAAGGGCCGGGTAAGCATACAGGTAGGTTACGGACTGGAACCTGCTATACCTGATGCAATCTCCAAAAGAATTATTGAAAATGAAATACTTCCGGCATTCAGAAACAACAATTTTTATGGAGGTTTGAATGATGCAACCGACATATTGATGCAACTCGCCGCAGGTGAAATTTCTGCAGAAGGATATAATAAACAAACCGGAACACCTGGCATATTTTCGCTTCTCCCCTTTCTGATTATTATCATTGTCGTTTTTCTGATTCGGTCAACCCAAAGACGTTCGTATGGTATGGGGCACAGTAACCTTCCCTTATGGACTGCGCTTTGGTTAGGTAGCAGCATGGGCAGGTCTGGTTCAGGAAGCTGGAATGGTTTTAGCGGAGGCGGATCAGGGTTCGGTGGTGGAAGCGGATTCGGTGGATTCGGCGGAGGCAGTTTCGGAGGTGGCGGTGCCAGCGGGAGCTGGTGATTCATTTTATTTGCTGCATATTTCTATAACATTTGTTAAAAGATTTCAACAATTATATCTTACTGATAATCAAAATTCTTTGGTGTACATTCATACACTGATTGACATTCCCATTCATTTTTTTTGATTTTTTACCCCTGTATTTCACAGACTTTGTGATTTTTAACATATTTTTAACAATCCGAAAATTCGACCGAGAAACAACAACTATTTGATAATCTTTATATTATGATCATAAAAGGTTTTGTTAGTAGAAACCCTTGGAAATTACAGGGTTTCTTTGTTATTTTTCTATTCCTTAGTTCCCTTCTCTTTTCGTTGCCATCGTTTTCACAAACTGCAGAAACTGAAACCAATTTTGCGATTTGTAAAGCCTGTCATACTATTGGAGGAGGAAAATTAGTAGGCCCCGACCTGAAAGGGGTAACTGAAAAATATGATGAAGCATGGCTGGTTAAATTCATTCAAAATTCACAGGCATTAATTGATGCTGGCGATCCTGCCGCTATTAAAGTTTGGGAAGAAAACAGTAAAATACCCATGCCTCCCAATCCTCAACTTAACGAAGAGCAGGTTAAAGACATTATACTTTATATAAAAAATGATGGAAAAATTGCAGCCTCTGAAATAGCAGCGGGTGAAGATGAGACTAAAACGCCTGATGAAGTGCAAGTAGAAGAAACCGATGCACATAAATTGCTTGCCGAAATGAAACAGGAAGATGCACGTCACATGAAGACCACATTTATCGTTATGATCATCTTAATCTTTATCAGTTTATTTGATTTGATTGTTACTAAAATAGTTAAATGGCGGTGGATACACACAATTATCATTCTTATTTCCCTTACAATTGGTGGCGAGGTTATATTTGTTGAAGCCACCAGTTTAGGCAGGCAGCAATATTACCAACCCGATCAACCTATCTGGTTTTCACATAAAGTTCATTCCGGTCAAAATCAAATTGAATGTGAATACTGTCACTTTACTGCCGACAAAAGTATGCATGCCGGAATCCCGCCGGTTCAGGTTTGTCTTAATTGCCATAACCAGGTAAAAGAAGGCAAAATTACAGGTACCGAAGAAATCGCAAAAATTCATGACTCCTATAACAACGGCAAGCCGATCGAATGGGTAAAAGTCCACAACCTTCCCGACCATGTTTATTTTAATCATGCCCAGCACGTAAATATTGGCCAGCTTGAGTGTGAAGAATGTCATGGTATGGTTGAAGAAATGGACCAGGTGATTCAGGTAGAAGACCTGAGTATGCGTTGGTGTATCGATTGTCATAGAATAACTGAGGTGCAATTTGCAAGCAACAGGTTTTATGATCATTACAAACAACTTCACGCATTAATTGAGAAAGGTGAAAAAAGCAGTGTAAAAGTTGTTGACATTGGAGGTGAAGATTGTCAAAAGTGTCATTATTAATTAAGTAATTTATTATTCCACTTTATATATACCATGGAAAAACAATACTGGCAAAGTCTGGAAGAATACAAAGAATTAAACAAACCAACAGTTTTAGAACATAAGGAATCTCAGCCTGAGTTTTCAATTGAAGGCCTTGACGAATCCGAAATAAAGGGGCAATCAAGCCGAAGGGATTTTCTAAAAATGCTTGGTTTTTCAGTAGGAACTGTTGCACTGGTATCAAGTTGTCAGATGCCGATCAGAAAAGCCATTCCGCTTTTAAATCAACCGGAAGAACTTATTCCCGGAGTACCTAATTACTATGCTTCAACTTTTTATGATGGCAATGATTATTGCAGTGTCCTGGTAAAAACCCGCGAAAACCGTCCGATAAAGATCGAAGGAAATGACATGTCGAAGATCACACATGGTGGAACAAGTGCAAGGGTTCAGGCATCGGTATTAAACCTCTATGATGATGCGCGTCTTAAAGACCCACGAAAAAGAGAAGTTGAGACGGATTGGAAGACCATCGACAGGGATATGATGATGAAACTTGAGGACATGGCTAAAGCTGGTCAAAAAGCTATTTTGCTAACTTCTACTATCATCAGTCCTTCAACGCGTGAACTAATCAAAGAATTTACAGCAACTTATCCCAATATTGAATGGGTTCAATATGATGCTGTCAGCTATTCGGCAATAAGAAAGGCAAATGAACTGCACTTCGGGCAAGCCATTATTCCAAGTTACCATTTTTGTAAAGCCAATGTTGTAGTAAGTTTCAATGCCGATTTCCTCGGGAACTGGCTTATGCCTGTTGCCTTTACCAAACAGTTTTCTTCGAACCGTAAACTGACCAACGGAAACAAAAAACTAAACAGGCTTTATCAGTATGAAAGTCGCATGTCGTTAACCGGGGCAAATGCTGACTACCGTTATGGTATCAGGCCTTCAGAAGAATCTGCGGTTTTAATGAACTTATACAACGAAATTGCCAAAGCCACCGGCGGTCAAACCAATGGATCGCATACCACGACAGTTGATGTTAAACAAGCTGCCAACGACCTACTGGCCAATAAAGGTAAATCACTGGTTGTTTCAGGCACCAACAACCTGCAAATTCAACTGATCGTCAACGCGATCAACCACTTGCTTGAAAATTATGGTGAAACCCTTGATCTTACTCGTCCGATCAACTTAAAGCAGGGTAAAGAGGCAGACATGCAGCGTATTGTAAAAGAAATGAACACTGGAAACATTCATGGACTTTTTGTTTACAATATAAATCCTGCTTATGATTATGCTGATGCCGGAGCTTTCGTTTCCGGAATGCTCAAAGTTCCTTTCAAGGTAGCTTTTTCAGAAACATGTGATGAAACGGCAAGCTTGTGCAATTTTGTTTGCACTACTAACAATTACCTCGAATCGTGGGACGATGCCGAACCAATTCAGGGGTCGTTCAGTTTTACACAACCAACTGTGAGACCAATATTCAATACGCGCCAATTCCAGGATTCCCTGATCAAATGGCTGGGTTTGAAAGTTGATTATTCAACCTACATGGAAGAATACTGGAAAGCAATGCTCGACCAACATCAGGAAGATACAGGTGATTTCACCGCCTTCTGGAATAAGTTCAAACATGACGGGGTAATTCATCACGATTTTGATAAAACCGATCAACCCAAATTTACAAATCAAAACTTATCGGCTCAAAAACCATCAAAAAACGGTTTTGAACTGGTGCTTTACGAAAAAATGTCAATTGGAACAGGAAAATACACCAATAACCCCTGGTTACTTGAAATGCCTGATCCGATCACCACTGCCACATGGGACAATTATGTTTGTGTACCGGTGCGTTATGCAGATGAAAATGGCCTGGAACATGAGGATGTTGTAAAAGTTAATGGAGAGATGGAATTACCTGTCATTATTCAGGCGGGACAACCCGAAGGCACAGTTTCCATTGCCTTAGGTTACGGGAGGACAGCAGCTGGCAAAGCCGGCAATGGTGTTGGAAAAAACGTTTTCCCATTAATGAATTTTAAGGGCGGATATTATGACGTTGCTGGTAATACTGTTACCATCGAAAAAGTAAGCGGCAAAAAATACCCACTGGCGTTGACGCAAATGCACCATAATATGGAAGGCCGCTCAATTGTAAGGGAGACAACATTGCCAAAATACAAAGAAAATCCATCCTCAGGAAATGAGCAGCATTTAATTGATGACAAGAACAATGTTACCCTCTATCAAAAAATTGATTATGATGGTATACACTGGGGCATGACCATCGATCTGACCAGTTGTACAGGTTGTGCCAATTGTGTGATTGCTTGCCAGGCTGAAAATAACGTTCCGGTTATTGGCAAAGATCAGGTTCGTAAAAGGCGCATCATGCACTGGATGCGGATTGACCGTTATTTTTCAGCTGATCCTGAAAATCCGGACGTATACCATATGCCTGTAATGTGCCTGCACTGCGATAACGCACCCTGTGAAAATGTTTGTCCGGTTGCTGCAACAAACCATAGCAACGAAGGCCTTAACCAGATGGCCTATAATCGTTGTATCGGAACAAGATATTGTATAAACAACTGTCCTTATAAAGTCCGCCGTTTTAACTGGTACGAATTTGTAAATAACAACAAGTTCGACTATAATATGAATAGTGAGTTGGGTAAAATGGTTCTTAACCCTGATGTTATTGTTCGTCAGCGTGGTGTGGTTGAAAAATGTTCATTATGTGTACAGCGTTTGCAAGAAAAGAAATTGCAAGCTAAAATGGAAAACCGCGAATTGGTTGATGGTGAAGTACAAACAGCCTGTTCACAAAGTTGCCCAACCGGTGCAATCCAGTTTGGTAACCTGAAAGATGAAAACAGTGTTGTCGTTCAAAATAATAAGGAAGAGAGGATGTATCATCTGCTTGAGCATTTACATATCCTTCCTTCAACAAGCTATTTAACCAAAGTAAGGAACAAAGAAGCATAAAATTCAAAATTGAATACTACTAAAACAAGTAACAATGTATAACACCCGAATCAGAGGTATTTTAATTCATGGCAATAAATCTTATGCTGATGTCAGCCATGACATTATCAAACCCATTAATGATAAAACGCCATTGTGGTGGTGGGTTACAGCATTTCTTGCTACAGGCGCCCTATTCTGGGGAGTGTGGGGTTTTTACAACACCATTACTGTCGGTATTGGCGAATGGGGTTTAAACAACAATGTAGCATGGGGTTGGGCCATTATCAATTTTGTATGGTGGATTGGTATCGGACATGCCGGTACTGCTTTTTCAATTTTCCTACTGATCCTGCGACAAAAATGGAGAACATCTATTAACCGTGCTGCTGAAGCCATGACCATTTTTGCAGTTATGGCAGCCGGTTTATTTCCGCTCATTCATATGGGGCGTATCTGGGACGGTTTCTTTATCTTCCCTTACTGGAATACACGTGGCCCTTTGTGGGATAATTTTAATTCGCCATTGTTTTGGGATGTAGTAGCCATCAGTACATACTTTATGGCTTCATTCGCTTTTTGGTATATAGGCATGATCCCTGACTTTGCGACAATCCGCGAACGTACTGCCTCCAAGATCAAAAAGAAAATTTATGGTGCAATGAGTTTTGGCTGGCTGGGAAATGCGCGCGGATGGTTGCGATTTGAAACTGCAGCACTGTTGCTCGGTGGAATGGCAGCACCGCTTGTTGTATCAGTTCATTCAATCGTGTCCATGGACTTCGCCGTTTCGATAGTCCCCGGTTGGCATACAACAATCTTCCCGCCATACTTTGTGATCGGTGCTATATTCTCAGGATTTGGCATGGTGCTTACCTTAATGATCGTTATGCGTAAGATGTACAAGTTTAAGGATTACGTAACCGATGGACATCTTGATGCAATTGCCAGAATTTTGACTTTTATTTCGCTGATTATGGGTACTGCATACATGATAGAATTATTTACTGCATGGTATTCAGGAAGTGAATATGAACTATTTACTTTTATGAAAAACAGGGTAACAGGACCGTACCAATTTGCCTATTGGACAATGCTCACATGTAATGCGATCATTCCGCAATTATTCTGGTTTAAAAAGATCAGAAAGAACATTACCATTGTTTTCATTATGTCGATCTTTATAAACATAGGTATGTGGTTCGAACGTTATGTTATCGTTGTAACTTCTCTTTCAAGAGATTTCTTACCGGCATCATGGGCCACTTATGAACCTACTATTACTGAAATAGCAGTATATGCAGGCACTATGGGCTTATTTATTCTTGGCGTACTGATGTTCTTCAGGTTTGTACCAACCATTGCCATAAGCGAAGTAAAAAGTGTATTAAAAGAAACAACAACATTAAAATCATTTACCGATGAATCACACTAATATAATCGGCATTTACGAAGATGAAGATGTATTGCTGAAAGCTATGGACGAGATACAGGCAAGCGACATCAAAATAAAGGATGTGTATTCTCCAATTCCATTACATGGCGTTTTCGAACGTTTAAACTTAACCACACGATTACCCTATGCAACATTCATTTATGGTGTTATTGGAACAATATCGGTATTTGCATTCCTTTACTGGACTTCAGTTATTAGCTACCCCTTAAAATTTGGCGGAAAGCCCCTGAATACACTTTCGTTCATAATTATCATGTTCGTTTTAACCATTTTTGTTGGGACTTTATTCACCTTTCTTACGTATTTCATCAGGGAAAAAATGTATCCTGGCAAGCAGGTAACATTACCGGTTCCGGAAACCACAAACGACCAGTTTGCCATACTGATAGAAAAAACACCGGATATGACCGACACTGAATCGAATAAGATAAATGAAGTACTGAAGAAAACCGGTGCGATCGAAATAAAAGAATCTGAAGTTAACCAAGAATAAAAAACTGATCGATATGAGATATATACGACTGTTCATATTAATCCTGATCCCATTAATAATAATGGCATGTAACAGGGGGAAGAACAATCCGGGCTATGACTATTTGGGATCACATGACATGTATTACACAAAATTTTACAAAGCATATGCTCCCAATCCGATATTGAAAGACAGTATGACAAATCAATTACCGGTTGAAGGTACTGTTGCCAGGGGAAAAATGCCTTTCCCATATCAGGGTAGTACCCTGCCGGAAAGGGCAGTTAACCAATCGAAAGCATCCAAAGAATGGATGAATCCTGTTACCGTTTCAGATGAAGTGATTGCTGCCGGCAAATGGCATTATCAAATGTTTTGCAGCACTTGCCATGGTGTGGCAGGCAAAGGTGACGGATATCTTTACACCAGTAAGCTATTCCTGGCAAAACCTACCTCACTGGTTGAATCCTATGTTCAGGGAAAACCGGATGGGGAAATTTATTACGTCATCACTTATGGTTCTATTTCAGGACTAATGGGACCACATGGCAGCCAGATTTTACCTGCTGATCGCTGGAATATAATATATTATGTGCGAGAACTCGCAAAAAAATAGAATTGAAAACGATGAAAATCAACGATAAAATGGAAAAACAACTAAAGATCAGCAGCGGGTTTAAAGTTGTAACTATTGTGCTTGTGATCTTAGGGCTGTTTACTGTATTTGCCGGGTTTTATAGCGGCGAAGGTACACGAACATGGGCCAACTTGTTGCTTAACAACTATTATTTCATGTCGGTAACAATTGGAGCCAGCTTTTGGATGGCATTGCAATCCATCACACAATCGGGCTGGTCAGCACAATTTGTCAGAATACCTCAAGCCATGAGTAATTACCTGATCGTATCATTTGTCCTCTGGTTTTTCATGTTTTTTGGGTTACACGACTTATTCCACTGGACACATCATGATGCTGTAATACATGACCCCATATTATTGCACAAAGAACCTTACCTGAATATACCTTTCTTTACAGTCAGGTTTGTGATCTTCTTTGCTCTTTGGATATTCTTAACCCAACGTATCAAGAAGTTATCACTTCAGGAGGATCAGTTTGGTGGAGTAAAATATCTTGGCAAAATTGAGCTTACATCAAAGGTTTACATTTTTGTTCTTGCTATAACTTTTTCTTTGTTTACCATCGACTGGCTTATGTCGCTTGATCCACACTGGTACAGCACCATTTATCCTATTAAAAAGTTTATCATGGCATTTTATCATGGTGTAACCATTATCACTGCAATTGTAATCATTCTTCATATGGCTGGTTATTTTCCATCTTTAAATAAAACTCATCTTGCCGATTTTTCCCGCTACATATTTATCTTAAGTATAATATGGGGATATATGTGGCTCTCACAATATATGCTGATCTGGTATGCAAATATCCCCGAAGAAACCGTATATTATGTGCCCAGGATCATGGCTGAATACAAGAACTACTTTTATGCTGAGTTAATCATTAACTGGCTGATACCATTCCTCTTCCTGATGTGGAACCGGATTGCTAAAAACCCAACGGCATTACTAATAATCACATTGATCTTAATCATTGGTCAATGGGTTGAGTTATATATGTCCATCATGCCGGATACTGTCGATTCACATACCATCTCTTATATCGAAGTCGGAACATTCCTGGGTTATGCAGGGGTATTTGCACTGGTAGTTGCATGGTCGTTATCAAAAATCAGGCTTGTACCGAAAAATCATCCGTATTTAATTGAGAGTACTAAACATCATTAATAGCTGAATTTTCGATAAACAAACAATGGTTGTAATAGGTACAGGAGCATTTTTCCTGATTTTTATAGTTTCGGATTGATACATAAAAATATGTTATTTATTTATGATATTTATCATATTTTTGTACTATTATTGTATATTTGGAATGAATCTCTAAATAAATGAAGTAACTTTATTTGCCATTATTAAGAATCACAACACTGAAATACATTAAACCAATAATTATATTCAAAACCAAACTTAAATTCTATGATGTTATTTACAAAAAAAATTCTGGTGTTCAGTTTGGCCATTTTAATGTTTGGGGTTTATCCTCAAACTGCAAATGCCCAGCAAACCCTGAATGACGTAAAGGAAGAACGTGGCCTCACTGACGCCGATGTTCTTGCTGCCACCAAGACATTTATGCCACGTGGCGGCCGTGATGAATACTTTGGCTTTATTGGAACCGGTAATTCCGGTACAATGGCTGTTTATGGTATTCCATCAATGCGTATTTATAAATACGTAGGTGTATTCTCCCCCGAACCCTGGCAAGGATACGGTTTTGACGATGAGAGCACCCTTATGCTCAAAAAGGGATCGCTCGACAATCGTCTTTATAAATATGGCGATATGCGTTATCCGGCTTTGGCCGAAACCAATGGTAAGTACAATGGAATGTACTTATTCTATTCAGATGGTGCGAATTCAAGAATTGCCCTCCTGGGATTGGATGACTTTGAAACCAAACAGGTATTAATGCACCCTTTGTTTATTAATGCTTATCCCGGTGTTGCAGTTACTGAAAATACGGAATATGTAATCCAAACAAGCCAATATCCCACCCCATGGGATGGTTTGGCAGCTGATGTAAATGCTGATTATGACAGTAAATTTAAATCAGGTATAACTTTCTGGCAGTTTACTGATGAAGAATCTGAAGCAGGAACAGGCCACCATATTGGCCGTATGATTAAAGAAGAATCATTCACCCTTGAATTACCACCTTACACCCTCGATTTCTTCGATGCAGGCAGGATGGACTCCTATGGTTATGTAGTTGGACTCGCCAGCAAAGGCGGAAATAATTATATTTATGTAGTTGATTTCAATACACTAAGTACGCTTGGCACTAAACCTGTTAACGACTTTGCAGTTGTTAGCATAGAAGATGCCCTGGCTGCAAATGCTGTTGCCATGATTGAACTTCCTGCTCCAGCAAAAAGCGTTAAGGTAAATCCTGACGGAAAATATTTTTTAACAGCAGGTGATGAATCATTTGTTTTCGACTTTGCAAAAGTTAAAGATGCATTTGCCAATAAAACTTATTCCGGCAAAGCCGATGGTAGAATTCCCGTTATGGATATTGCTGTTGTTAAGCATGGTTCAATTATACTTGGCGACGGTGTAATGGATGTTGTATTCGAATATCGTCCCGGTGTTGTTTATTCATCAGTATTCAATCATAAAAAAATAATTCGCTGGAATTATGAAACCCTGGAAAAGGAAGACGAGCTTGTTTTGACTTTCAAACCAGGCCAGTTAATGGTTCCTCAGGGATTATCAGCAGAACCTCATTCAAACTACCTTACAGTAGTTGATAAGGAAGGTTTATATGAGAATTTTGCTAATATCGGTCCTGTCAGACCTAGTTTCCAGCACCTTATTGACATCTCAACAGATGAGATGAATGATATTTATACGATGAGTATTCCCCAAGCCAACCTTTATGGTTCGGTTGCTGTACTTCGTTCAACCATTAAACCAATTATCCGCTACCCACTTGGTACAAACACACGTACAGGTGAAATATCAATTTATAAGACTGTAGCAGGACAGGAAAAAATTGAGCGTGAAGGAAACAGGGTCCACATTTTTGGCACCATGATTCGTTCACATATTACGCCTGAAATTGTTGAAGTCAACGAAGGTGATGTAGTTACTTTCCACCTGACAAACCTTGAGCGCGCGGAAGATGAAACTCATGGATTTACTGTTGACACTTATGGTGTACATGGTAGTTTTGAGCCTGGTAAAACAGCCTCATTAACATTTACTGCCAACAGGCCAGGGATATTTCCTTATTATTGTACTGAATTCTGCTCTGCACTCCATCTTGAAATGGAAGGTATTTTATTAATTAAACCAAAGGGCTGGAAAGGTGAAAAGGGAGAAGTTGAAATTAAACTTACTGATGAAGAATTAGCAGGATACAAGATAAACTATGAGGATAAACTTGAAGTAATTGATGCTACTCAGGATGTTATTAATAGCGTAGTTACCTTCCTCAAAGAAAACAACTATCAGGATTATCCATATGTTAATGCTTTGGTTGAAGATGCATTTGATCAGTTAGGCAAGGCAGCTACTTCAAAAGAGAACCATGAAAAATATGCCGCCGAAGGGAAATGGAAAGATGCTTTCCTTTGGGCTGAGCAATACTGGCAATATCAGGTTAAAACTGCTGATGCAGGACTAAGGGCTAAGAAACTTCTTCAAGAAAAAATTAGCGAATAGTAAAATCAGTCGTTTAAATAACTATTAAAAATTAATATAAAATGGACATGAAAAAATTAAATATAATAATTTCAGACCGCCTGTTATTTGCTTTCTTGCTAAGTATGGCAATAGTATTTTCAACAGGTTGCGCTGATACCGGGAAAACCTCAGGGAGCGACGATTCAGGAGCACCCCGAGGTGACGAATCATTTGGCGAGGTTGTTAAAAGAAGAGGCCTTAACGCCGATGATGTGCTGGCCGCTGCCAAAACATATACTCCTGATAATTTAACAGAAGAGTATATTGCTCTTAACTCCGGAGGACAGGCAGGTAATATGATTATGTACACCATTCCTTCGATGAGATTGGTTAAATATGTTCCAACTGCTACACGCCAACCAGAAAACGGTTATGGTTTCAGTATG
>JAUVKF010000086.1 GCA_030596395.1 Chlorobiota bacterium
ATCATTAGCCTCATGGAAATAATGTCCCTGGTAATCGCTTGATCTCCGGCTTTTTTCGAATTCAAAAACCGGTGTAAAATCAACCGTTTTGTGGATGAGAATGGCAGGCAAATAGGCATACAGGCCGCTGCCATCACCATCAATAATATTTTTCCTTGTCGAATTTGGGCCAATAAAATTGATTATGATGAACGAAACCAGAAAGCTAACCAACAACAATGCTGTAAACCATTTATCGCTGTATTTTTTCGGAGCAATCATTTTCACTGAATAACGAAAATTTTCGATAAAAATAATGAAATGGGGCTTTGTTTGCTATTTTTGTATGACAATCTAAAATCTGGTAATAAAAAAGAATAACATGGCTAAAAAATTTGATCCTGCAACAGCAGTACAAAATGTAAATCAATTTGGTGAGTTTGGTGGTGTAAACCCTTCCATAACCGATTCGGCGACATTTACTTTTTTATCTGAAAAAACCATGATTGATGCATTTCATGGGGAAGCAGAAGGTTGCTTCTTGTATTCACGACACTGGAATCCTTCAAACAAATACCTGGCTGACGCGCTTGCAGCAATGGAAGGCACAGAATCTGCCTGGGTGACCGCATCAGGTATGGGTGCGATTACAACAGCAATTTTGCAATTATGCGATACCGGCGACCATGTGGTTACCAGTGTAACTACTTATGGCGGTACGTTTGCCTTTTTGAAGAACTACCTGAAGAAATTCAAGATTGATGTAACGTTTGTGAACATCACCGACCTGGAAAGCGTGCGAAAAGCATTGCGGCCCAATACCAAAGTGTTGTACACCGAAACTATGACCAACCCGATGCTTCAAATATCGAACTTGCCTGAACTGGCCAAAATGACCAGAAATAACGGAACAAAACTGGTGGTTGATAATACATTTACACCAATGATTTTCAGCCCCTTTAAACTGGGTGCCGATATTGTTGTTTACAGCATGACCAAGTTTATCAATGGTAAAAATGATTGCGTGGCAGGAGCCATTTGTGCCTCACAGGAATTTATTAACGACATAAGCGATGTGAATACCGGGACAGCCATGTTGCTCGGGCCGGTTCTTGATCCATTAAGGTCATCAAGTATATTAAAGAATTTAGGAACATTGCACATCCGCATGCAAAAGCACAGCGAGAATGCCATGTACCTGGCTGAACGCTTTAAAGAAATCGATTTAAAATTCATTTATCCGGGAATGCCGGAGCATCCCGAATATGAACTGATGAGGGAACTAATGAACGAAGATTATGGCTATGGTGGTATGATCGCTATTGATGTGGAGACTGCCGAAAAGGCTGCGCCATTTATGGAGGTGATGCAGGAAAAAGGTGTTGGTTATCATGCTGTTAGTCTTGGTTATTTCAAAACTTTGTTTTCAAATTCTGGAAAAAGTACTTCATCGGAGGTGCCGGTAGATATTCAAAAAGAAATGGGGCTCTCACCTGGTCTGGTTCGGTTTTCGGTTGGATTGGACAATGATATTGAACGGACTTATGAAATGATCAAATCATGCCTGTTTGAACTTAAATATATTTAATTGTAAAAATGAAAAGAAAACCTTTTCACCTGATTCTGTTTTTAGTTCTTTCTTTTAATTTAAACCTATCTGGCCAGGTTACCTTTATCATTGACTCAATTCCTGATTATACGCCACCGGCTGACTTTCTATACATTGCTGGTGATTTTAATGGATGGAATCCTGGGGACATTAATCATAAGCTTTATAAAAATGACGATGGACTCTGGGAAACTATACTCGATGGTTTTCCTGATGGAATTACACTTGAATTCAAATTCACCAGGGGTGGTTGGGGTACAGTTGAAAAAGGTCCGGGTGGAGAGGAAATTGCTAATCGTTCATATACTTTCGGCAACGATTCAACTGAACACATCATCATATACAACTGGGCTGATGCAGGAGGTCCGGGTGAGAGTACCGCAGCATGGAATGTATCGGTAATGGATGAAAACTTTTATATGCCCCAACTTGACAGGGAACGGCGCATATGGCTGTATTTGCCACCTGGTTACGACAGCACTGATATGTCGTATCCTGTACTTTATATGCATGACGGACAGAATTTGTTCGATGAGGTTACTTCTTTTGCAGGAGAATGGGAAGTTGATGAAACATTGAATGAACTTGCCTCACAGGGTTACCAGGTTCCAATTGTAGTTGGAATTGATAATGGCGGAATATACCGGATAGATGAACTTACTCCTTATTATAATGAGGAATATGAAGGAGGTGGACAGGGCGATGAATACATGGCCTTTGTAGTTGAAACTTTAAAACCACATATTGATGCCAGTTACCGTACACTTCCCGACAGGGAAAATACAGGAATCATAGGTAGCTCGCTTGGAGGTTTGATTTCAACTTATGGTGCGTTAAAATACCAGGATGTGTTCAGCAAATCGGGGCCATTTTCGCCTGCATACTGGATCAATTATGATTCAATCTGGAACTTTGTTGCTGAAGCCGGCATGCAGGATGAAATCCGGTTTTATCAAAACACCGGGCAGCATGAAGGCGATGAATACATTGGTATGATGTACATGATGGAAGACAGTTTAAAAAAGGCAGGATTTAACCAGGTAGCTTCAAAAGTAATCATAGGTGGACAGCATAACGAACAAACCTGGAGGGATGATTTTGCCGAAGCTTATCTCTGGCTTTTTGTTTCCTATGCAAACAATGTTGAAGATATTATGTCGTACAAACCGCTGATAATTTATCCAAACCCGGTAAAAGACAGATTGCTGTTGAAAAATATTGAGCTTGCGGCTGATGACCATGTCCGTATTATTGATTCATCAGGAAGAGTGGTAAATGAGTTTACAAATACCATGATTACATCTGAAATAGTCGTAAATAATTTAAAAAGTGGTAGTTATATTCTGATTGTCAGAAAATCTGGAGAGTTGTTTACCGGGCGGTTTATCAAGCTTTAACCACCACGTTCGCCAACAAACTGGTCTTCATTGTCGGCAAATAAAACATTAAAGCTGGTCAGGCTGCCGTAAATCCTTGTAATGTATTGTTGAATTGCTACTTTTTCTTCATCATCCAATCCTTTGGAAGCATTTACTTTTTGTTCTATTACCCTGAGCCTGTCGCGAAGCATAACAATTTTGTGAAAGAAAGTGTCAATCGGCATTTCTTTGCTTTGCAGATCTGATCTGCCCGGTTCAAGTATCAATTTTCCACCTTTCCACCTGTCGCCAAGCGAGACGATATCCTGGATATCACTGATTGATGTCAGCAGTTTTCTAAATACCTTCTCAACCTTTTCAAAACTAAGCTGGTCAACTTCCGATCCGCGATAATCCAACACTGTAAGGCTTTCGAATGATCGCGCTATGGATTTAACACCATGATCCATAAAAGTAATTTCGTAGTTGTCGTTATAGACTTGTATCACTACACCTTTTCCAAATTCAGGATGTTCAACCCGTGAACCAATTCCAAGTGTAAGTTCTTCCATTTACTTGTTTTTAAGTTTTTTATCTATTTCAATTACCTGTGGGATCAACAACTGATTGCCATCATTTACAATTACAAAATCCGCCAGTTTATTCTTTTCTTCATCAGGCATTTGATTTTTCATGCGTTCCATAACCTTTTTCTGCTCAATTCCATCCCTTTCGGTAGCTCTTATTAACCTCGTTTCGAAGGGTGCTGAGATATTGATGATTTTATCAAAATGATCCTGTAAATTATTCTCAAACAATATAGCCGATTCATGCAAGGTATAGATATGCAGCTTATGATCCTCCAGCCATTGATGATATTTTGAAAGTGTACGCGGGTGAATAATCCGGTTTATCTTCAATAAGGCTTCCTTGTCGTTAAAAATCAACTCAGCCATTAATTTCAGGTCCACTTCTCCATTTGAATCAAATACCTGATCGCCGATCCCGGATTTGATTTCCTCTTTGATTTCTGCCTCAGAATATAATAACTTGGCCTCAACATCGGCGATGAAAACAGGAACATTTAATGCGCTGAAAATTCTGCTGACTGTACTTTTTCCACTCCCGATATTTCCGGTAAGCCCAACCTTGATCATTATTTGTTTATTAAAAATTCAACATAAGCTGGAACGATGCGTTCATTGCGGATAAAACCGGGTTTCCTGGTTAATGTCAGGTGCAGGCGGTCAACTTCCATCAGGTTAACACCCTTAACCTCAGGTTTTACCATAAATTCACCTGCCTGGATATTATTGAAATCTTTCTGGGCTACTTTGAAATAAATTTTTACCGATGTTGGAAACGACTGAATATCTTGACTGACATTGCTCAAATCTATCGGAATCGCAATGCTTGATTCGGTGAACTTTTCAACTCGTATCTGGATTTCAACCTGGTCCGGATCAAACCTGAGGAGCCTTGGGTTGGGGTTCAACAGGCCAACCAAAATTACCTGGTCTTTATCAAGGCTCTGAAGGTTGATGTTTTGAGTAAGAACTTCATTCAACGTATCAATGGTAGCCTTTGGCCCATAGACTTTAACACTTGCCGGACTTATTATCTCATTATTATACTGATCGTATTGCTCGTTGAAATTTAGTGAAAGATTGGCTTTTACACCAATAACTTTCTCATGAAGATTTTCAAGCATAAAGCCAATCGTAGATTCTGAAAAATTAATATCGGTTTCGTCAATTCCAATAATTTCGGCAAGTTTATCTCTTAACTCCTGGGTATAAATAAAGTATTCATCACCTTCTTTGAGCATGCTGTAATTATCCAGATCAATGCTAAGCTTGCTCATATCTTCAAACAGGTTCAGCCGTAAAACCATAAACCCCCTTGCACTGAAGTTAACATGAACAGTGCTGTCAACCATTCCTGTCAGTCTTTTTTCGACAGGAACGTTATTGTATTCTATATTAAATGTATAGGTTACATTATAAACTTCTGATAATTTGATCAAACCCCAGAAAACAAATGCGATTACAACACAGATGATAAAAATGATGTTGTCATTTTTTCTGCTGCCGGATTCCTTTTTTGAAGGATATCGTGAACTGATCTTCGATTTTGATTTGCGTATTGGACCCATAAATAACCGGAGGATAAAATTAATTAATACTCTGAATTATTTGTATCGTTAATAAAAAAAGAACCAAGACCTCAGATGCAAGACCTAAGACTCCAAACTCCAGACTCCAAACTCCAAACCCAGGACTCACTACTGCTTCGTCTGCCCAACTTGCTGGGTGTCCATTGCTATAGCACTTTTTTCAACGGTCACCTTAATCTGATTGCCAACTTCGATGATAACAGTGGTTTCTTTAACTTCAGCTACTTTTCCATGAAGTCCGCCGATGGTAACGACCTTGTCACCCTTTTTCAAAGCTTCCCTGAATTTTTTCTGGTCTTTGTTTTTCTTGGTTTGTGGCCGGATAAAGAAAAAGTAGAAAACAATTAATATTAAAAACAGTGGCAGTAACGACATCCATGTATCACTTCCACCTTCTTCTTGCAATAAAATAAATAATAAGTTCATTTCTGATAATTTAAGTTTCTGATTTAATTTTTTTCGGGAATAACTACTACACCTTTAATGAACAACATGGTATGGTTTGGCTGTGTATTTGCCAAAACGGTAGCAGTTTTATTTTGAAAACCTTTTCTTCCTTTGCTGTCGAAAACCACTTCAATTTTCCCTTTTTCACCCGGTTTGATAGCTTGTTTGGGATATTTGCCAACAGTACAACCACAGCTGGTACTTACCTTGTTTATAACCAGGTCTGATTTGCCGGTATTTTCAAAATAATAGTTGACAGCTATTTTTTCCCCCTGTATGATCTTGCCAAAGTCGTGCGTATTTTCATTAAAAGTAATTTTGGGCGCTTCGTAAGGTTTAAGGCCTTTGTCAGCACTTTTGGAGTTCTTAACTACCCCGGTCGAAATATTTTCATTTGTGTTGTTGTTACTACAGGAAATAATCAATGCACCAACAACTATTAAAATAACAAAGTGTAATTTATTCATAACATTAAAAAATTATCTTCCGCTGCCATAAATGGTAACGGAACCTTTGTAAACATCGTCACTTTTAAATCCAAAACATTTGAGGACGTAAAAATACACAGCATCCGGTAATTTACTCCCATCCCAATCATTCTTGTAATCATTTGAACGATAAACGATTCGGCCCTGCCTGTTAAAAATAACAAGTTCTGTCCGCTCGTAATATGTGTTGATCGGATCAAATTCTACAACATCATCTGCTATTGATTTTAAACCATCTTCCTCTTCTTCGGGTGGGGCCTCGGTAATAACAAATGTATCATTAGCCCCATCTCCGTTAGGGGTAAAAACATTTGGTATCTTCAGGTTTACCGGCTTTACTTCGAGGGCCGTATCCTGTACATAAAGTGTATCGCATCCATACTGACTGTACACTAACAGGGAAGGAAAATATTCATCGGGCTCCAAATAGGTGTGGGTAGGCATATCCTGTGTCGTTGTTATATCGTTACAGCAAGGATCTTCACCCGGACAATCATTACAATCATCATAATCCCATACATGATTTGTGATCGAGATTGAATCCGCCGATAGATTTACAAACGAAAATGTAACGTAAGGTTTCTGAATGTAAACAGGGTTAGGGTCAGCGATGAAATCAATAACAGGGTTAGGGTAAGCTTTTGGTATGGCGGTATCCCTTTTTACGCAGCCATAGTTGTCCTTAACATCAATAAAATATTTTTGATAGGCTTTTAATCCCAGTACGATGGACGGATCCTCCGGGTCAATCTGCAAAGGACTAACATCCCACAGGTATTCATATTCACCCGGTTCAAATTCATCACCGGCAATGGCCTGCATTACCGCAGTTTTGGTTTTGTTCTCATCGTCGGGGTTATCGCTATAGGTATTGGTGCATGTACGTTGTAATTGCTTAAAATCTACTTTAATTCGTGGGTGGGTAGTTACCACCAGGTCGCTCATACATTCTTCACTGGTTATGGTGTCTTTAACAGTAATTGAAAAAGTAGTTTCAGTTGTAATAAATGCAATAATTTCATTGTCCTCATCAGGCAGTATTGATTCATTTTCTTTCCATTCGTAAGTACAGTTATCATGGAAAGGAACACTCAATATATAAGTATATTCGGGACAAACCGGTAATGATACATTAATAGTAATATCACACGATATTTGAGCTTCTGATCTTTGTGATGCGGCGAACACAAAAACGATGAGAAGAAGTATGCCGGTAAAATATTTGATATGCTTATCCATTAACCAATTACTGCTCAATACCTATCGGTGAAAAACCGTGCAAAAGTACAAATTATTGTGTACCCCCATTTTTTAATGCCAGAATACTGAAATGAGATTTTGGGTGTTTTTAATTGTTTGAATCATATCTTCTTAGTTGCTTCCTTTTCTGCAATGATGGAGTGCCGGAGTAATGGAATATTGGGGTGTAGTTTACATTTTTCTACTCCATTACTCCAATGATTAGTTATGTACGATATTGAATCTGACTTTTTCCACAGGTTTCACAGTCGAATATGTGTTACACTAATAAATATCATCACCAAGCATGATTAAAGTACAATGCTCAATGGTTTCAACCCCTTTGCTTTCAGCCAGTTTTTCAAACTCGCTATTTTCAGTACCGGGATTAAAAACGATCCTTTCCGGTTTTAGGTTTAGCAAATAATCGTAATACTGAGGCTGGTTTTGTGGGCCTACATATAATGTGATGGTGTTTATACCCGATAACTCCGGTAATCCCGTTTGTATTTTAACACCGTTTACTTCACCTTCCCTCAACCCGATTGAAACAACCGGATGGCCATACCTCAGTAACTTATTAATGGCTTTGTTTGAGTACCTTTCGGGTTTGATGCTTCCACCTATAACCAATGTTTTCTTTTTATCAGTGTTCATTATTTCAGTTTGCATTTTCTTAAGTTTATCAACGGGAAACTCTCGTTTTTATTTTATGTAATTAATTAATAATCAGGACAAAATGGCATAATATTTTGCAATGAAGTGACAAAATTGCCGAATAATTCCGGTTTGCTGCAATTGGTCATGTTTTTGTGTAATTGCCTCCGAAAGAAAGGAGACAATAATATGAATTTTAATCAATTTACCATAAAATCGCAGGAGGCCGTTCAAAAGGCCCAGGAAATTGCCGGGGCGAATAACAACCAGGCAATTGAGAACATTCATTTACTAAAAGGTATAACTGAAGTAGATGAAAATGTGATTCCATTTCTACTGAAGAAATTAAACGTTAATTATCCTGTATTTATACAGGCTGTTGGTAAGATAATAGAATCATTGCCAAAAGTTAGTGAAGGCAACCAGTATCTGTCGAATGAGGCAAATGATACATTGAAAAAAGCACAATCTTACCTTAAGGAGTTCAACGATGAGTTTGTTTCGATCGAGCATTTACTAATTGCAATCCTTGAAGTTAAAAGCAGTGCATCGCAGTTGCTGAAAGATAATGGAATCAACAAAAAAGATTTGATTGAAGCTATCAAACAATTGAGGAAAGGTTCAACGGTTAATACTCAGAATGCTGAAGATCAGTTTAACACTTTGAATCGTTATGCCCGCAATTTGAATCAAATGGCAGAAAATGGCAAACTCGATCCGGTGATCGGCCGCGATGATGAAATCAGGCGTGTTTTGCAGATTCTATCAAGGAGGACTAAAAACAATCCGATCCTGATTGGTGAGCCGGGTGTAGGTAAAACAGCTATTGCCGAAGGAATTGCACACCGGATAGTAAGTGGCGATGTTCCCGATAACCTGAAGTCGAAACTTATTTTCTCATTAGATATGGGAGCGTTGATAGCAGGTGCAAAATACAAGGGAGAATTTGAAGAGCGATTGAAAAGTGTGATTAAAGAAGTGGTTGAATCCGATGGAGAAATTATATTATTCATCGACGAGATCCACACCCTCGTTGGTGCCGGTGCTTCCGAAGGAGCAATGGATGCAGCCAACATTTTAAAACCGGCTCTTGCACGTGGTGAGTTGAGGGCAGTTGGTGCAACTACATTAAAAGAATACCAGAAGTATTTTGAAAAGGATAAAGCGCTTGAACGCCGTTTTCAGCAGGTTATGGTGAACGAACCGGACACACTTTCAGCTATTTCAATATTAAGAGGTTTAAAAGAACGCTATGAAACCTATCACAAAGTCCGTATCATGGACGAGGCGATCATCTCAGCGGTGGAATTGTCACAACGTTACATTACCGATCGTTTTTTACCCGACAAGGCCATTGATCTGATCGATGAAGCGGCCTCAAAACTCAAGTTAGAGATCAATTCGTTACCCGAAGAGCTTGAAATTGTAGAAAGAAGGGTTCGTCAGCTTGAAATCGAAAAAGAGGCCATTAAAAGGGAAAACGATAAGGTGAAACTGAAGGTCATTAACGAAGAACTGGCTAACCTCAACGACCAGCGCAGCAGCCTGAAATCGAAATGGCAGGCTGAAAAAGATCTGGTTGATAAAATTCAGCAAAGCAAGAAGCAAATTGAAGATTTCAAGCTCAATGCTGAAAGAGCAGAACGTGAAGGGGATTTTGGAAAAGTCGCCGAATTGCGGTATGGAAAAATCCAGGAAGAAAAAGCTTCGCTTGAAGCTTACAAAGTACAATTGCATGAAATGCAGGGTGATAACCCGATGATCAATGAAGAAGTTGGTTCGGAAGAAGTGGCTGATGTCGTATCTAAATGGACAGGAATACCTGTAAACCGCATGTTGCAAAGCGAACGTGAAAAGCTGTTGCATCTCGAAACAGAATTACACAACAGGGTGATAGGACAGGATGAGGCCATCCATGCTATTTCTGATGCCATCAGGCGGAGCAGAGCAGGCTTGCAGGATGAAAACAGGCCAATCGGTTCGTTTATCTTCTTGGGAACCACAGGAGTTGGTAAAACGGAATTAGCCAAGGCGCTTGCTGAATTCTTGTTCAACAACGAAAACGCCATGGTTCGTATTGATATGTCGGAATACCAGGAAAGACACTCAGTATCCAGGTTGATAGGCGCCCCTCCGGGATATGTCGGATACGATGAAAGCGGTCAGCTTACCGAAGCCGTCAGACGTAAACCATACTCGGTTGTACTGTTGGATGAGATAGAGAAAGCACATTCGGATGTGTTCAATATCTTGCTTCAGGTGCTGGATGATGGCAGACTGACCGACAACAAGGGAAGGGTGGTTGATTTTAAAAATACCATCATCATCATGACCTCGAATATCGGGTCACATACTATTCAGGAACGAATGGAAAACCTGACTGACCAGAACCGGGAGCAAATTGTTGAAGGTACGCGCAAAGAAGTAATGACTTTACTGAAAAAAACCATCAGGCCCGAATTTTTAAACCGTATTGATGAGGTGATTATGTTTACACCACTCACAAAGGATGAGATACATGATATTGTTGATTTAATGTTCGATGGTGTAAAAAAGATGCTTCTGAAAAATAATCTCAATATTGATATTACCGAACATGCCGTTACAAAACTGGCTGAAATAGGTTACGATCCTCAATATGGAGCCAGGCCGCTGAAAAGGGTCATCCAGAAAGAGGTGCTGAATGAATTATCGAAAATGATCCTGGCTGGAAAAGTGAGTTCAGAAAATAAGATCATGATTGATTATGGAGAAGATGATGGTTTTAAGTTTGAAAACAGATAAGTATAATTAATCATCATATTTATTATAACCATTTTAATCCAGCATAGAAATCCACGTCCTTTGGGCGTGGTAATGTTTATATTGTTTCGCGTTAATAAATCTCATTTAGCTGTGCCAACGGTATCCCTTCGGTCAGAAGTCTGAAGACAGGAGACCGAAGTGGATTATTACTAAATTATCTTGTTCTTCTGACCAACCTTATTTTAAATAGCCCTTTGGACTAAAATCAATAGAGGCTGTCTCATAAGTTATATTTCATGCAACGCTGCAGAGAACACAGAGAAAAACAATATTGAAGTTCAGTATCTTAACACTGCGATCTTTGCGACTTTGCGTGAACCAATAACGAAAACCTGACCTATGAGACAGCCTCATAATTTATTATTACCATTTTAATTTGTTGTTCCAGGTAAATCACTAATTTTATTGTCTTAAATAATTTAACCCATGACGAAGTCAAATTTATTTCAATTGCGGATCATTTCTTCGATCCTGGTGCTCATAAACATACTTGTTTTACAATCATTTACATTAACTGCCGGAGATGAAGACACACTCAAAGTGGTTTCACCCTCAGGACATCACGAAACTCCTGAAGGTGAGTATATCCCGGTATCAAGAGATGAAATGGAGAAGTCTCCCGCATACCGCGAGGATGGCAGTGGCTTTTTTACCACACAGGTAAACATCTCCGATGAAGGAGAAAATATGCTGGGCGATGCAGCCAATGAGCCTTCAATGGCAATTGACCCCACTAATCCTGACAAAATGGTAATAGGATGGAGGCAATTCGATACAATAATTAGCAGTTTCAGGCAGGCAGGTTATGGGTATACTTTAGATGGTGGCGATACGTGGACATTTCCCGGCGTGATTGATGAGGGTGTTTTTCGTTCCGACCCTGTGCTGGACTCGGATGCTGATGGTAATATTTTTTACAACAGTTTAACAGCAGCAGGAAACAATTTCTGGTGCGATGTTTATAAAATGGAACCCGGAGATACTGAATGGGATGAGGGAACTTATGCCCAGGGTGGCGACAAACAATGGATGACAATTGATAAAACAGATGGGATTGGCAGGGGTAATATCTATGCTTCCTGGACATCTTATTACAGTATTTGCTATCCTGGTTTTTTTACCCGTTCGGTGGATGGGGGTGACAGTTATGAAGATTGTGTTCAGGTCTCTGGCAGTCCCTATTGGGGAACGCTTGCTACCGGAGCGGATGGGACACTATATGCTGCCGGTAATTCAAATTATGGATTTATTGTAGTTAGGTCAACCACTGCACAAAATGATGGTGGGCCTGTTACATGGGATGCTTTTTCTGAAGTTTATCTGGATGGATACATTTCGAGCAGAACAGGGCCTAACCCTGGTGGATTACTTGGCCAAACCTGGGTTTCCGTTGACAATTCGGATGGTCCGTATAGTGGGAATGTTTACCTGCTCTGCTCGGTTGACCGGTACAGTAATGATGATCCGTTAGATGTGATGTTTTCGAAAAGTACCGATGGAGGAATTACATGGAGTGAAGCCAAACGTGTAAACCAGGATAATAGCAACACCAACTGGCAATGGTTCGGAACCATGTCGGTTGCTCCGGATGGACGTATTGATGTAGTATGGCTCGATACCAGGAATAATGGCGCACCGTGGACTTACAATTCCGCTTTGTTTTATGCCTATTCGATTGACGGAGGTGAAACTTTTTCTGAGAATGAGCAGGTTTCCGACTATTTCAACCCTCACCTCGGCTGGCCACAACAAAACAAAATGGGTGATTATTTTCACATGATATCCGATTATGATTACGCGCATCTTGCATGGGCGAATACACTAAATGGTGAACAGGATGTTTATTATACCCGTATCAATCCATGGTTTGTGGGAATGAATGAGTATGAGAAAAATGAACAATTATTGCTGAATGTTTTCCCCAATCCGGCAAAAGAAAATACGACTATCAGGTATAAACTGGAAAAGAGAAGTGATGTGGCCCTGGAGATATTTGACTTGTTTGGTAAAAAAGTTTATCAAAATTCGATTCAGGGTAATGAGGCGGGATCACATGCTGAGCAAATCAGCATTGTGAATTTTCCAGATGGAGTTTATTATGTAAGAGTAAATGCTGAGGGAAAAATTGCAACGAAGAAAATAGTTGTATCCAATTAAGATCACACATTAAACCTGATGTGCATGATATCTCCGTCTTTCACCACATAATTTTTTCCTTCAACGTGGAATTTGCCTGCGTTTTTTACGGCCTGTTCTGATCCCAGTTCAATAAAATCATCATATTTCATTACTTCCGAACGGATAAATCCACGTTCAAGGTCGCTGTGGATAACACCGGCAGCCTCATGGGCTTTCATGCCTTTTTT
>JAUVKF010000020.1 GCA_030596395.1 Chlorobiota bacterium
TTCGTCCAAAATCTGACCAATATAATTGTCAAGTCTTACTATGTTTTGAGCAAATGGAGAAGAATTACTGGTAGTAATTTCATCCATACCCTCATCAACAATCAGGTCGTAAACATTTGGCCAATAAGCCATGTAAAATGGATTGTCATCATTTGCTTTGCGCTTAATGAAATCCAACGCTTTTTCCTGGTGTTGGATAGATATTTTACGGTAGTCTTCAATAGTTACCGGAGCAATAGTTTCTCTTGCTTTTCCCCCTTTTTTACCTTCAATATCCATGATGTAACCATAAGGGCGGAAAGTCTCGTCAACGAGGTAATTCTTTTCTGTCATCTCTGGTGTGTAACCTTTTGTTAATTGAGCAGCTTCACCTGATCTATGCCAAAAAATTGGAGGAAATTGGTTGTATAAGCTAAATTGTGCTTCATCAAAACCCTGGTTGTGCATATAGGCTTGTTCAATATCTCCCTGGTGCGCTTTCGCGAAAAATGCAGTATTGTAACCTGCCTCAGACAGGACTTCTGCGATAGTCACTTCGTCAGCATGTAATTCGGCACCTTCCGGTGGGAATGCAACTGTATGCATACCCGTACGAACTGCCAAACGGCCTGTTAATGCTGCTGCTCGTGTTGGAGTACAAGAAGGCTCAGAGTACATTCGCGTAAACGCAATGCCATCATCTGCCATTTTATTAAGTCGTGGGGTATCGAAACCTCTCACTTTATTTAGCTCAGGCATTCCTACTTCACCAAGGCTGTTATCATCCCACATAATGTGGATAATGTTTGGCTTTTTACCAAACTTCTTTTCCAAAGCCTTTAGCTTTTTGTCTAATTCTTTGTCTTGTTCGGCCCATTGGTCACCAAACTGCTCTTGCAGGATTGCCTGCTCTGCATCGTGGATAATTTCCTGTGCATTTGCTGAAAATGTGCCGGATAGCACAAGTACAGCAATTGCCAATACTAATTTTAATTGTTTCATTTTATAAGGATTTAATGTTATTTAGAATCATTCTACAAAAGTAGATTATTATTTGAAATTTGCTCAGATAATCATGAGTGCTTTGTTAAAAAAGCTAAATACGAACTGGATTAATTTTTCACTTAATTATTTGAACTCCCCAACCAGAAAGTACCAACCGGAAATAGTTTATACGTTGCGACTCCTTCTTTTGTAAAAACCAGACCGTCACATATTTCACGTGCTTTTTCTTCGTTTTCTGCATTCACAAAAAATACCATTCCGGGTATTTCATTGCGTTTTTCGAAAGCATTTTCAGCGGCAAAATAGGCATTCTCAATTTTGCCCTCTTTCCAAAGATTAAGCACCTGATCGGATTGTTTTTCAGTAAATTGTTTCACTGTTGCTTCATCGGCTGTTAGAAACCAAACCGTAGCAAATGAAAATTTCTTATCGACATCGGCAGCCGGTTTCCTGTCTAACCACTTGCCTCCAACAGGGTAAACATTGTATGTGGCGACCTTGTTCCGCACAAACGACATTTTATCGACGATGGCCTGAGCAGCAATCACACTCTTTGCTTTGATGAAAAACATCACAGAGGCCAGGGCAGCATCATTGTTCAATTGTATGTATTCGTAATTGTTCAGGTAGGCATTTTCGATTACACCATCAGCAAAAAGCTGATTGAACTCTTCTACCTGTTCAGGAAGATAATTCATCACATAATTGTGATCATCGGTTAAAACATCCCACACAACGGCATAATTATTCGATACAATTTCTACTGTTGTTGTTTTGGTTTCTTTTTGTTTTTTCGTTCCCTGATTGTCACAACTTACCATGGCAATCACGATTAATAGGGCTAAAATTTTTCTCATTTGATTAAATATTTAATTGATAATTGGATTATTTTTTCTTACATTTTAGTTTTTAAGACACAGCGGACACTGTGGAACAGCCAGTTTGAAAGCGTGTCCAAAGGAAGGATTCTTCACTCCCTTCCCGCTTGGCCAACGCAAATCCGTTCAGAATAACAAATGTGGCGTTTTGTAAAGGACTTACTCTACCTGAAGCTAAATTCTTCATCATAAATATCATATTGATTGACACCTTTTATTTTTAGTTGTTTTATCAATGATTTCTTCAAAGCTTCAGGTCCACAAATTAAAAATGCATATTTTTTGAAGTTAGCAATGCCCAAACCATCTGCGGTGATAAATCCTTTATCATTTGATACCCAAACAGAAAATTCAAAATTTGAATTTTGATCAGCAAGTAATTTTAACTCACTTTTACAGTTCGCTTCGCTATGATCGGATACGCACCAGATTAACTTAACTTTTTGATCAGTAATATCATTTGCCAGGGAAAGAAAAGGAGTAATGCCGATTCCACCTGCAATCCATACCTGGTCGTTTTTTGAAATATGCTGATTGGTGAAATGTCCGAAAGGGCCTTCCACTTTTGCCAGATCGCCGGCCTTTAGTTTGTCGGCAATGTTGTCTGTGTAATCTCCCAATCCTTTGATAACCAGTCGCAGGTTTTCATCTGAAGGATGACTGCTAATGGTGAAAGGATGTTGTTCCCTTTTGCTTATTGAAGGGAATGTAAAAAAGGCAAATTGACCGGCTGCAAAATTTAAGACTTTATTAGCAGGTTTTAGTATCAGCTCTGCTGTTTTTGCATCCAGGCTTTTAATACTGCTAATGGAATAGTTGAGCTTTTTATTAAATAAGTTATACAGAAAAACCCTGTAAATCCAGGCTGCAATACCAAGAATAGACATTCCAAAAACATACACCCTGGTGATTGGTAATTCCTTGATTAAACTAAATACCATAAATCCATGCATGACTGCCATCACATAAAACACGCCCATCAATTTATGGATATTGATCCATTTGTTATAGGCTATCTTTTTCTTGAAAAAAGGAACTGCAGAGATAATAACACCGAGTAATATTAAAATAAGTGCATAGAAACCAAGTGGTTTCCCCGGATTAAACTCTGATAAATCCCTGGGGACAAAAACAAAATGCAAAATGAGAAGGCACACGGCAATAATTGCCGAGCGACGGTGAATGAGATACATTTTGTCGAGCCCGCCAAAAAGCCTTTCGACCCATCTGGCCCGTGTGGCCATTAAGAAATTGGCCGCAAATACGGTAACCACCCATGATGAAAATATTTCACCAATTATTCTGTTAATGTTAATACCAGTAGTGTTTGTATAAGTTCCGAACAACAGTGTATCCGATGATTCTTCTAAAAATGCACCTTTAAAGAAATAAAGGTCAATTGCCCAAAATAGAAGATGGATGCCGATGATTATTGGAAAATAAATTTCCTGTTTAAGAATGCGCATAAGTTTATTTATGTTGTCAATATTTGATGCAGCAAATATAAAGTAAAAAAAAACTAAAAACCCTGGTTATGTTTTATGATTTTTATCATAATTCGCATACCTTCTTCATACTCTTCTTTTGTTAGGCATTCGGTTGCTTTTTGAAGCTCTTTTCCAACGTCAGGGATCAGTTCATCAAATAATTTTAATCCATTGTTTGTAATATGGATTTCCCATGCTCTTCTATCACTTGCTCTGGGCTTCCTTTCAACATAAGCTTCCCTTTCAAGAATATCTACCATCCTTGTGATTACTGCATTTTCTTTTACGGTCAAATGCGCAAGTTCCGACATATTCATCGCACCATGGAATTTAAGCATTTCGAGTACGGCAAGTTGCTCTAAAGTTATTTTGCTACCTAATTCATGTATCCGATGATGCATTCGTCTGCGCATCAATTGCGATGCTATATGCATTTGAGCGCCTATTGATTTATCTCTGGGGGTTTTCATTATTTATGAATTATAGGTTATCTTCTGCAAAAGTATCATATCCCGGATAATACCAGACAAACACACTTTCGAATGAAAGTATTTATTAATAAGGAGATGAATTAATAATTTCAGGTAGTACAAAACACATGTATAATGGCAAAGAAATTAAATTATAATTAAGGACTTCTGTTGAATTTCCTATCCTTACTTTTGTTGAGAGCTTTCCGAAATTAGGTGTATCAAGATTAAAGCGAATACCGGTTTTCAGGTTTTTCTCCAACAAGTAAACATGTAAGGATTTTAATGAACCGGTTTTGCCGGCTTTAACTTCAACAGGGAAAATATTATTGTTATGCTGAAAAAGATAATCAATTTCTGCATTGGCATTTTTCTTTTCCCTCATCCAATAATAAACCTTTGAATCTATATAAGACCTTTCAACAGATAACAACTCCTGGCCAACAAACTGCTCGGCCAACGCCCCTTCATTCATTGTAATAAGATCTTGGATGATAACTAACTGAATATTCCCAATACTATTAACGAGCCCGATATCAAAAAAAAGTGGTTTGAAGACATCATTTTTGAGGTTATTGGATATTGGTACGCCCCTGGTATTTGAATAGCGGACAAGATGAACTATCCGCGATAACTCAAGTTTGCGAAATGCCTCTTTCAAATTAACCGAACGAATATCTTTGCTGACATTCGAATACTTCACCTTCTTACCCACATTTTTTGCACTGTAGAGCATTACCAGTTCCAGAAATTCCTGTTGTTTGCGTGTACCATATTTTGAAAAATCATATTTTAATGATGTAATAATATTACTATGAACACGTGAAGTTTCAACGAGTTTTTTATCAGAAATATAGTGTTTCACGGCCTCTGGCATTCCGCCGACAAAAAAATAAATGCGTAAGTACTCAAGTAATTTTTGATGCAATAACTCACTAAAATTATCTCCCGGCCTGTACTTTAAAAGATAATTAATCAGTTTTTGCTCCCCTGAATTTATTAAGAATTCCTTAAAACTCATGGGGTACATATAAAGAAACTCTATTCTGCCAACCGGCATGGGATATTTCATTTCACTTAATGTATGATCAAGAAGCGAACCGGCAGCAATAACGTGCAACTCAGGCATTTCCTCATAAAAATAACGCAGCAGGGCGATGGCCTCCGGACAAGATTGTATTTCATCAATGAACAGCAGGGTTTTCCCCGGAACTATTTCCACATTAAAATAAAGACTTAACTCCGTAATCAATAACTTTATATTGTTTTTTGATAAAACAGCACAAAGTTCCTTTTGGGATTCAAGGTTAATCTTTATGAAGTTCGAAAAATTCTCCCTGGCAAAATGCTCAATTGTATAAGTTTTCCCAACCTGTCGTGCACCACGAATAAGTAATGGCTTTCTTGTTTCGCGGTCTTTCCACTCAACAAGCGAATGCGTTATCTCTCTTTCCATCTTGAATTATTTCCGTTTCATTTCTACTAAATCACCATTGTGTATCGACTACTATATGTCATTTAACTATTGTATTCTGACACATAATATGCTATAAGACTATTGTGTTTCGACAAATATATAAATAAAAACGAAAGGATCAAGCATTTCCTATTTATTATTTTAACGACCAATGAGAGAAGTCCGCCCGAACCGGACAGGCAATTATTTGGTAATGGAAGAGGATAACAAATTATTGTTATAGTATAGTAAAAAATGAGGTGGTGAATTCTCCTCCTTAACAATTGTGAAGCAAGATGCATTTGAGCGCCTATTGATTTATCTCTGGGAGTTTCCATTATTTATGAATTATAGGTTATCTTCAATAAAAGTTTCATATCCAGGATAACTCAGCTTCTCCTTCGCAACATCCTCAGGAAATGTATAATAAGTCACTTCAGCTTTTGCACATAATTCGCCGTTTGGGCAGTACAATTCCACATCTACATCCGCCAGGTTCCGGCGCATCCCTTTTAGTTTTGCTTTGATTTTGATATTTCCTTCATTGGTTGGCACTGACCGTAAAAAACGGGCATTCATGGCTGAAGTAACCCCGGCAGTTTTCAATTTTACCTGAACCAGCCAGGCTGCAATTTCATCCATTAACGTTGATTGTATTCCTCCGTGTAGAACATTAAAATAACCCTGTAAAAAGCCACGGGGTTCCCAATCGCAGATGATGTAATCGCCATCCTCATAAAATTCCATCCGGAGTCCATTTTCATTTTTTGGTGAGCAGGCAAAGCAGTTATAACCTTCTACTTTGCTATAAGGGTTGTTCAGCTTTCTCATTTGGCAACACCCTTTTTATATTTAGTTACCTTAAGTTCAGAGCCATCTTCACCATATTCAATCCATTTACCGTGTTTCAGGCCGTTTTTGTAAATGCCTTTTTCGCGGATATTACCGTCCTGGTAATATTTGTTTAATTCTCCAACCGGCACATTGTTTTCATAATATTGCTCGGTTTTCACTGCTCCATCAGGATAATAGCTACGTTGCCAGCCGTGGAACAGCCCTTTTTTGTAGCTATAAATAGCGACAAAATTCCCGTTGTGGTCAAACCATTTTGTATCGCCTTCGCGTTCGCCATTCACAAAACTGGCTTGTTCCTGCACACCTCCCCTTTCATAGTACACACGCCGAACGCCATCCAGTTTACCACGGCTGTAATTTTCTTCAAGTTGCGGCTTTCCACCAGGATTATACTTCATTAACTTACCGTGTAAACTATCATTCAAATATTCTGATTGTTCAAGCAAACTGCCTCGCCGGTTGATCTTGACAAAAATTCCATTCTTTAAACCTTCTTTGTAAGTTTCAATAATGTGAATACGTCCATTTGGAAAGGCTGTTATCCAGTTTCCTGTGCGTTGATAGTCAGCAAAATATCCCGAAAAATGCATGCCGCCATAATCAATTTCGAAACGGCCAGTTTCAATGGTATCGGGCAATACCTCGGTAATGTCCTGGGCTAAAATTATTTGTGAAGACACAGCAAATGTGAAAACAAGTAAAAGAAACTTTTTCATATTGGATTTTTTGGTAAAAGTAAATCAAAGCTTTGAGAAACTGCTTGGAATTTATCCTTCAGTTTTCTTATGTGTCTTTTTAGCCATTTCATCGTTATCCCGAGGCCTCGGGATGCTTCGATCTGACAAAAAATACATCATAATAAATTCTCCCAAAGGGATGCTTTTGGCATAAAAACATAAACCAAACAGTTTCTGACCTACACAACCTCACCATAAAGGTCGAAAAAGTCGGCTTTGGTGATGATGACATTGTAGAATTCACCAATTTGTAAAGTTTTATCAGAAACCGGTATCAATACCTCATTATCAACTTCGGGAGAGTCGAATTCAGTTCGGCCAATGTAATGTTCTCCTTCTTTACGGTCAATAATGGTTTTAAAGGTTTTGCCTTCTTTTTCTTTGTTCAGTTCGTTGGAAATTTCCTGTTGCAGCATCATGATCCGGTCTGACCGATCCTGTTTAACTTCTGGTGGAACATCATCTTTTAACAAATAAGCTCCAGTATGTTCTTCGTGCGAATATTGAAAAACACCCAGCCTGTCAAACCTAGTTTCCTGTACAAAATCCATAAGCCGATTAAAATCCTCCTCTGTCTCACCGGGATAACCAACAATCAGAGTGGTACGCAGGGCAACACCCGGAACGGTAGTTTTGATTTTATGGATAAGCTTTAAAGTATCTGCAGCGGTAATATGCCTTTTCATCGATTTTAAAAGCTTGTCGCTGATGTGCTGAAGCGGGATGTCAAGGTAATTACAAATCTTCGGATTTTCAGCCATCACATGCAGTAACTCTTTGGGGAAACCTGATGGATAAGCATAATGCAACCTAATCCATTCTATTCCATCCACTTCTGAAATACGCCTAAGTAAATCGGGAAGTTCTCTCGAATTGTAAATATCAACGCCATAATAAGTTAACTCCTGGGCAATGATCAACAACTCTTTTACGCCTTTGGCAGCCAATGATTCAACTTCCTTTACAATGTCTTCTTTTGTTTTTGACTTATGTCTGCCACGGATAAGCGGAATGGCACAAAATGAGCAAGTCCGGTTGCAGCCCTCAGAAATTTTCAGATACGCAAAATGCCCGGGCGTGGTAAGGCTGCGCTCGCCAACGAGTTCTTTTTTGTAATCAACTTTCAAGGCTTTCAAAACATTGGGGAGTTCATGTACGCCATAAAATCCATCTACTTCTGAAATTTCTTCCTGAAGATCATTTTTGTAACGCTCCGACAGGCATCCGCAAACAATTACTTTTTTGATGTCACCCATTTTTTTTGCTTCAACTGCACGTAAAATAGTGTCGACAGATTCTTCTTTGGCATCGTTGATAAAGCCGCAGGTGTTAATGACAACTACATCTGATTTTTCATCAGAATCGTGAATAACATCGTAATGATCAGCCAGCTGCCCCATCAAAACCTCTGAATCGACAAGGTTTTTTGAGCATCCAAGGGTGATGATATTTACTTTTTGTTTTGGCATCGCTTCGCTAATATCCCCCCGACTAAAGTCGAGGGTAACTGACGTGTTTATCCCCCCGACTAAAGTCGAGGGTAACTGACGTGTTTATATATTAATAGCCCATTGCTTTAGCTGTGGGCTATTCTGCATGAAACAGGGTTTCTACAAATTCTTTTTTGCTAAATACCTGTAAATCTCCTTTTTGTTCTCCAACACCAATATACTTTACCGGGATTTTAAACTGGTCGGAAATACCAATAACAACACCACCTTTTGCAGTTCCATCTAACTTGGTCAGCGCAATCGCATTTACATCTGTAGCTGCAATAAATTGTCGAGCCTGTTCTATGGCATTCTGACCTGTAGATGCATCTAAAATAAGCAATGTTTCATGCGGTGCATCAGGAATTATTTTTTCCATCACCCGCCTGATCTTCGACAACTCATTCATCAGGTTTATTTTGTTATGCAAGCGACCGGCAGTATCAATTATCACAACATCTGAGCCTTGTGACACAGCAGATTTTAATGTATCAAAGGCTACCGATGCGGGATCGGCACCCATCCCCTGGCTCACAATAGGCACATCCACACGTTCGGCCCAGATGGTAAGCTGGTCGACAGCTGCAGCCCTGAAAGTGTCAGCTGCTCCCAATAAAACGGATTTACCAACTCTTTTAAAATTGTGCGCCAGTTTACCTATGGTTGTGGTTTTTCCCACACCATTTACGCCAACCACCATAATCACATACGGCTTTTTATCTTCAGGCAATTCGAAATCAGTGCCATCCTGTGTGTTGTTTTCTGTAAACAGGAATTCAATCTCCTCACGTAACATCTGGTTTAGTTCATCGGCACCAAGGTATTTATCACGAGATACTCGCTCTTCAATTCGCTCAATGATCTTTAAAGTGGTTTGCACACCAACATCAGATGTTACCAGAGCTTCTTCAAGGTTATCAAGCACTTCATCGTCAACCTTTGATTTTCCAACAATTGCTTTCGACAATTTGCTGAATACACTTTTGCGGGTTTTTTCTAACCCTTTATCAAGATTTTCCTTTTGTTTTTTATTTGAAAATACGGAGAAAATTCCCATCTTTTTTAGTCATTAGTGATTAGTTATTGGTAATTGGTGGGTAAAAGCAAATTACTTTGATTGGGCACCAATTGATTTTATGTAGGCATTCAACATTTTGCCGATTTGATTGATTTCGGAAAGCAAGGATAAGAATTTTTCTTCTTTGATCAGGTTACGGTTATTTGCCTTCGTCAACCATGTTTTTGTTTCATAAAGCGAACCTCTTGAATAATAGCTAAAATGTTTGGTTTCATTGTAATGATATCGCCCAAATCCTTCACTCAAGTTAGCAGCTACAGAATCTGTTGCCTTTACCAATTGTTTGCCAATTGCATCCTTTTCAAAAAACCCCCACTTCATCACAATTTTCCAAACCTCCTCTCCCAAATCCATTGCCCGATTATAAACTTTAAGATTTTCTAATTCCATCGTAATTTATTTTTTTAGTTAAACCAATGTCTAATTATCTAATGTTCAGTGACTAGTGACCAATTATCCAATGACCAGTCTTTCGGATTCAAAAAAAGCTCTTTCCTAAGAATGGAAAAAGCTTTCTATGAACATATGTTTTGTTAAAGTTATTTCTTGGCGAAATAATCTTTTACCTGGTCGGTAGGGATAATTTCTTCTTTAAAGGCATAAGCTCCTGTTTTAGGCCCTTTGACCATCTTGATCACCTTTGCAAAATCTTTTCCTGAACTTTGTAATGAAGCAACTACTTTTTTAGCCATGATTCCAATTATTTAATTTCTCTGTGAACAGTCATTTTTTTCATGATCGGGTTGTACTTTTTCAGCTCCAACCTGTCGGGTGAATTTTTCTTATTTTTTGTGGTAATATATCTGGACGTACCTGGTAAGCCACTGTTTTTGTGCTCAGTGCATTCCATTATCACCTGTATCCTCGCGTCTTTGGTCTTTTTAGCCATTTCGTGTTCTTGTTAAAAAATTCGGTCGGCAAAAGTACTGACTTTTACTTTAATGACCAAACTTTATTTATATTTCTCAAATTATTTTATGATCATCTGAATATAAGGTGTTATCCCAGCAAAAAAGAATTCAACCGCAATCACCATTACGATCAATCCCATCAGTTTCATCATGATCTTATTTCCCTTTTCGCCAATGAACTTAGTGATACCAACAGCCCCAATAAAAACAAGTAAAACAACAACAAGTACCAAAATAATCGAAAAGATCACCATGACTTTTGAAGTATAATCATTCGCTTCACCCATCAATACGATGGCATTGGTTATGGCTCCCGGCCCTGCAATCATTGGAATACCAAGCGGTGTGATCGAAATATCATCTGCATATTGTTCGGCCTCCTGCTTTGTCATTTTAATTCTGCTAAGCCTGGCATTCAGCATATCAAATCCAATAAAAAAGAAGAGTATTCCACCAACCACTTTTAATCCTGCCACCGAGATCCCGAAAAAGTCAAACAGATATCTTCCGAGAAACGCAAAAAGGATCAATGCAAATGCAGCGGTTAAAACCGCCTTAACTGCCGTATTTCTTCGCTGCTTCTTGCTCAGATCCGATGTCATTGTAAGGAATACAGGCATCGTCCCAATGGGATTCATCAGCGTGAAGAAGGAGGTGAAGTAGAGTAATATGATGGTTAGTTGTTCCATATGAGTTAAGGGTTAAGGGTTAAGGGTTAGGTGTTAGGTGTTCATTTCTTCATCTTCTAACTCTTAACTCCTAACTTCCCTCAATTACAATTCCCTGATCTTTTGCTCAACAGTTTCCATAATGGCATCACGACAGGCTTTTGTTTTTTGCGCAATTTCTTCTCCCCTGTTAATTAAGTCGCTGGTGAAAGCTTTATCATCAATACCTGCTGCATTTATTTTTACATTCAAAAATGCACCCTCAACAGCTGTTAAAATACACAGTGCACCAACGCCTGCATCGGAAACGGAATTCGGATTGCCGTTTTCAGCCATTGCACGCATCACTTCAATAGAACGGTAAGCAGTATCCATCACTTTAAATGGAATTTCCATGGCATATTTTGATGCATCTTCAATGGCTTGTTTCCTGGTTTTTTGCTCTGCTTCTGATTTTTTAGGCAAGCCGAATGCGTCCATTATTTTGTTAAATGCATTGGTATCCTCATCCACCAGATGCAACAATTGATCTTTGTATTTCTGTCCTTGCTCAGCCCAGTCTGAAAACTCCTCCCAACGATCATCCCATCCTCGTTTGTGTGCAGATAAGTTTGCAACCATTGTACCCAGCGATACTCCCAAAGCACCAACTGTTGCAGCAATTGACCCGCCACCGGGTGCAGGTGATTCGGATGCTGTTTCGTTAGCAAAGCCGGTTATGGTCATATCAACCAGCTTGTCTTTGCCTTCTTCAAGTAAATACTCGATAATTCTTTCTTTCGGATTGAAAGGTTTCAGGTCCTCAAGACCCATCGATTTAATGGCAATCTTCAACAATTCATCGTTATCAATACCAACTGATCTTTTTTGTTTTCGGAGAAAATACCGGCCTGCTTCAAGCATGGCTTCAAGCGGAATTAATCCAACCAGTTCAGAACCAGTTGCGCGAATACCCCTGGCTTCGGCTTTTTTCCAGACCTCGTCATATGCAATATGAACAGGAGTTACACTAATATTTGTCAGATTCATCGAAATTTGAGCAACACCATATTCTTCAATAAACCAACCAATTCCTTTTACACATTTCAGCGAGCCGGGAATCATGACCGGTTTACCATTTTCGTCTTTCACGATTTTACCTGTAATAGGATTACCTTCCCGTTTTGTTCTTCCACGTTCACGCACATCAAATGCAATGGCATTGGCACGACGTGTAGAAGTCGTATTCAGGTTGACATTAAAAGCCACAAGAAAATCCCTTGCTCCGACAGCAGTAACTCCTGAACCCGCGACACGGTCAGTAAACTCATTGGGGCCGAAATCAGGTTTCCACTCTTTGGTTATAATTCGTTCGGGCAAAGCCTCGTATTCTCCTGATCGACAATTGGCCAGGTTTTTGCGAACGTCAGTAAATGCAGCATTTTCATAACAAAAGACCGGAATCCCCAACTCCTCACCTACTCTTTTAGCAAGTTTACGTGCGTACTCAACCGTCTCTTCCATTGTAATGTTGGCAACGGGAACAAACGGACAAACATCAGTTGCGCCAAAACGCGGATGCTCGCCTTTGTGGTGACGCATATCAATAACCTCAGCAGCTTTTTTAATCGCAACTAATGCGGCTTCTACTACTTCATCAGGTGTTCCAACAAATGTAACCACCGTTCTGTTTGTGGCTGCACCGGGATCAACATCCAACAGTTTAACGCCTTCTACTTTTTCTATTTCGTCGGTGATTTGTTTGATCACGTTCATATCGCGGCCTTCGCTGAAATTGGGAACACATTCAATGAGTTGTCTCATTATCTTTTATTTTAGGTTTGAAAATTGAGGTGCAAAAATAGTAATTGTGAGATGAATACCGATAGGGTTACCCAGTTAATCTTATTTTTACCCTTTCATTAATTTGCACAGAAAAGGTTTTGTGTCAATACATGAGCAATCATTGAATAAACTAGATAGATCAGAAGTTGAAAAAGGTAAGGTCATAAAGATACTTACCGTAAAGGCAACCGAGGAAAACAGCCAAAATATTTTAAACCCCATGGCTGTTTCCAGTGCCAATATCTCGGCAATTGGTGCAAAAAATGATTTTGAGTTTATTGCAAAAAGAGCATCATACCTTTTTAATTTATTGCCCGATTCAATTAAATATGTCGCCGCCATTGAACGGTTTCCGGGCAGCTGGTTAAAAATCATACTGCTCATTTCTTTTGTTTCCGGTCTTCTTTCAAATTATCTGGGACCGGTCAAACTGATCCATGTAGTATATAACCCATTAACTATCTTATTGGTATGGAACATTCTCGTTTATTTGTTTTTGGTTTTAAAAAGTTTTTGGCAGATCAGTATCCCGGATATTAGGCAAAATAATTTATCAAATAATTCAATTCCAGAGGATAAGGAAGAGAAAGAAAAAGCTAAAAGTATTTCATCCAACTTTGTGCTCGACTGGATGATAGGCGGAATTTACAAAGGAATTATTCAGCTTAAATCCCGTTTTGTTGATAACAACACCAGGGTTACAATTATCAAAAAGATCATCCCTGCATTCTGGTTATCCTACAAGGAAGTTTCTGGCAAGTCATTGATATTACGATTTAAAAGCGTAACGAATATCAGTGCAATCGGTTTGTTGATCGGTGCACTGGTGGGTGTTTATTTCAGGGGATTATTTTTCAATTATAACATGATCTGGCAAAGCACATTTGTTTCAGAACCGGAAACCATCAGAGCAATGCTGAACATATTATTTGGGCCTGCAAGTATTATACTCGAAGGCAATTGGATATCAGCAGAAACCGTGCAAACCCTTTTGGAACCCGGTGGTACACCGGCAGGACCATGGATCCATAAAATGGCGTTAACTACCCTATTGATAATTTTTATTCCGAGAGTAATAATAGCACTCATTTATAACATGCTGGCAGGTAAAAGTGTAAAACCTTTAGATATTAGCAAGCCTTATTTTACTGACAAAATCCTGAAAAACAGGGAGGAGCTCGTTGATGTGATCCGTGAAGGGATAAGAGAGATCATTTCGAAAAAGATCAACAAGATTGGGCAAACAATCTCAACTTTTGTTATCGAGGATTATTATGAAAAAATTATTGTTCCTATACTGACCACTTTCAGGGAAAAAGGCGGAAAAATCAGAACCCTTGAAGATAAACTTATTGAATCGCAGGAACAATTCGAACCTATTTTATTAAACTACTTACAGGAAGTCCAGGAAGAGTTCAGTGATTCAGTTCTGACCGAAATAAACCTTTTCCTTGGCCGCAAACTCGACATTGACATCAATACAGTCAGTACATATCAACCACAGTCAAATGAAATCGATCAGCGATTACCCAGCAAAATTGCTGAAGACATCGGCGATACAATTGGCGGAACAATTGTAACCACAATTGCCCTGGCCGTGGGTTCGGTTAGTGGAGGCATTGGTAAAAGCCTTGGAATTGCCATCATTTCTGGTCTATTGGGTGTTTCAGGACCTGTGGGTCTTTTGATAGGTGGAGTTATTACCGCTATCACCCTTGGCGGTGTTTACAAATTAAAGCGCGATCAAATTTCGGGTATGATAAAAGATGCTCCGTTACCTTCCTTTGTTACATCAGTTACGCTGACAGATTCAAAAATTGAAAAAGCCCGCAAAGAAACCTATTCACACACCGAGAAGGAAATTAAAAAAATGCTTGAACCAAAAATTGATGAAGTAACTGAAAGTATTTTAAAGGATCTGACTTATTAAGATTTATTATTTTTAACCTGCTTATCTTCCTGCCTTACTGAATATTACACCCATATTTTGGTTTTTACTGAAAAATAATCAAAAAAAACTTGACAAATGAAATTTCTTTTTTAATTTTGACCGACCGTTCAGTCATAAATATTTTTAGACAGAAGACCTAAGACAATAGACCTGAGACAAGGAAAAATTTGATAACAGATTAGTGAATTGTGAATAAAAGAAAACAACTGAATGACCACAAATGACTAGTGACCAATTACCCAATGACTAAATAATTATGTCACCACGAACACCAGCACAATTAGAGCAAATCCGAAAGGTGCGAAAAGCAGCCATCATGGAAACAGCATTGGAAGTATTTGCTGAGCATGGCTATGAAAGCTCCGCAATTAGCATAATTGCCAAAAAGGCCGGTGTTTCAAAAGGTTTAATGTATAATTATTTCGATAGTAAGGAAGAACTTTTGGTATCGATAATGGAAGAGGGCTTTGACGAAATGGTAACCTTAATTGATCCTGATCGGGATGGTGTATTAACAAAGGAGGAGTTTGAATTCCTGATTGATGGCATGTTTGATTTGATGAAAGAAAAAGGAAATTTTTACAGGCTCTATTTCTCTTTAATGATGCAACCGGCAGTATCCAAACTTTTCATGGAAAAAATCAACAAAGTGGTTGAGCCATTCATTAATCTGTTTATTGATTATTATACCAGAAAAGGTTCCAAAAGCCCAATGTTGGAAGCTGTTATGATAGGAGCTTTATTTGATGGTATCGGCTTTAATTATGCTTTCAATCCTGATGCTTATCCGCTTGATGATGTGCTTAAACTAGTAAAAGAAAGATTTATCTAACAGAATAAATAAACGATAATGAAATCATATAAAATAATACCGGCGGTTTTACTTGCCACAGGAATTTTTCTCCTGAACAATACATTAAAATCACAGGAACTAACGGCCAAAGAAATTGTAACAATTGCTGATGAAAAAAACCGTGGTGAAACCATGCAGGGCGAAATGACCATGACTATCGTCAGGCCAAAATGGGAACGCACCGTTTCGATGAAAAGCTGGTCGAAAGGCGATAAGTATTTCATGATTTACATTACAGCCCCAGCAAAGGAAAAAGGCCAGGTTTTCCTGAAAGTGGACAACGAAATGTGGAATTATGTACCTACCATTTCAAGAATGATCAAGATTCCCCCTTCGATGATGATGCAATCGTGGATGGGGTCCGATTTCACCAATGATGACCTGGTAAAACAATCATCAATTGTTGTAGATTATGACCACACACTTTTGGCTGAAGAAACAATCCGCGAGAAGGAATGTTATAAAATAGAATTGATCCCTCACGAGGATGCAGCTGTTGTTTGGGGTAAGATCATTTCGTGGGTTACAAAAGATGGATTTGACTTATGGAAATCAGAATACTACGATGAGGATGGCTACCTTCAGAATACACAAAACGCTTTTGATATAAAAACCTTTGGAGATCGTGACATTCCATCCCGGATGGAAATTATCCCGGCAGACAAGGAAGGAGAGAAAACAATTTTGAATTTCACCAATTCGGTTTTTAATAAGCCCATCAACGATAGTTTTTTCAGCAAACAAAATATGAAGAAGGTGAGATAGAGCCAAGATGAAAGAACCAAGAGCCAAGATGCAGATATGAGACAGAAGACCTGAAACCTAAGACATGGAGAAATTAGCAAATGACCATGAAGCAAATGACGCCGAAGGTAATGACCACGAATGACTGCGAATCAAATGATGCCGCAGGCAAATGACAATGAATGACAACCTAAAAATAGCATGGCGTAATCTCTGGCGCAACAGTCGCCGGACATTGATCACAGCTGCCTCCATTTTTTTTGGAGTTTTCTTTGCTATTTTTATGTCTTCACTACAGCAAGGTTCATTAGAAAACATGGTTGACAATATGGTTCGGTTTTATTCGGGCTATATCCAAATTCAGGAAACCGAGTTTAAAGAATTGCGGAGCACGAATAACAGTTTTATACCGGGTGACAATTTGGAGCGAAGTATAGATGAAAACAAATACATCACACAATCTACCCAACGAATTGAAACCTTTGCATTGGCAGGTTCAGAAAGCAATAGTTTTCCAGCTATGATCTTTGGGGTTATACCAGAAAAAGAGCAAGCCATCTCAGGTATTGCCAAATGGATTGGAGATGGTGAATATTTTAGCTCAGGGTCAAAAGATGTGCTTATAGGAAAAGTACTGGCTGAAAACCTTGACATCTGTGTTTCCGATTCCCTGGTATTAATTGGACAGGGATACCACGGCATAAGTGCTGCCGGAATTTACAGGGTGGCCGGTTTTCTTGACTTCCCTCTCCCCGAACTCAGCAAGCAAGTGATTTATATGGACATCAACACTTGCCGTGAATTTCTTGGATTATCAGATAGGGTCACATCTTATGTGTTAATGGTTGATATTCCTGATGATGTAAAACCAACGATTGCAGCACTAAAACCAATTCTGACCGAAAACCTGCAAATCTATTCCTGGGACGAACTACAACCTGAGCTCATCAGTTTAATTGAAGGTAAATTGGCGAGCGGCAAGGTAATAAGAGGATTACTTTTTATGATAATAGGCTTTGGTGTTTTAGCAACAATTATTATGCTAATGCATGAAAGAAAACGTGAATTGGGTGTGATGATTGCTATTGGTTTTCAAAAGACACGGATTATGATCATGATCGTCATTGAATCATTTTTTATTGGCATCCTTGGTGTAATCAGCGGAATAGCAGGAAGTTTCCCTCTTGTTTGGTATTTTTATAAAAACCCGATACATGTTACCGGGCAAATGGCAGAAACCTACAAATCAATGGGCTTTGAACCAATACTTAAATTCAGTGCTGAATTGGAGATATTTATTTCACCGGCCATCACTGTTTTTATAATTTTTGCTTTGATCTCCATATATCAAATTTATTTTGTAGCTAAATTAAATATTGTAAATGCCTTAAGGGCTTAAAAGAAATAAACCGATGAGAAACATCATCATGGCATGGCGGAATTTGTGGCGTAAACCCTGGAGGACTATTATTACTGGTGGTTCTGTGTTTTTCGGGGTTCTTCTCTCAGCATTCATGACATCCATGCAGTTTGGCTCCTATGAGGCTATGATCGATAATGTGGTCAAGTTTTATTCAGGCTATATGCAGATATTCACCGAAGAATACCATGAAAATAAAACCATCAACAACACATTCGAAATGAATGACTCAATTCGAAGAATTGTTGAGAATGAAAAAGAAGTAACTCATTTCACACCACGGCTTGAGTATTTTGCCTTGACTTCCTCGGATAAAATTACAAAGGGAGCCATGATTATCGGCGTTGATCCTGCATCGGAAAACCTGGTTACCAACCTGGAAAAATGGGTTGATGAAGGATCGTATCTTTCAGCAGGTGATGATGGTGTTTTGGTGGCTATCGACCTGGCAAAATATTTGAAAATAGGTATTGGCGACACCCTTGTGTTATACGGTCAGGGATACCATGGTGTGATGGCCGCAGGATTATATCCTGTAAAAGGCATCTTAAAATTTCCATCACCTGAATTAAATAAACAGTTTGTTTATATGGAGTTGAATACCTGTCAGGAATTCTTCTCTGCACCCAACAGACTGACTTCTCTTGTAATGATGGTGGAGGACCACTACCATTTAACCGCTGCAATGCGACATCTGAAAATGGAAATCAAGTCCCCGTATATGGTGATGTCATGGTCTGAACTCCAACCTGAACTTGTTTCAATGATCGAAGCAGACAGAGCCGGAGGATTGGTGATGAAAACGATTCTTTACATGATTATTACTTTTGGAATATTTGGCACTATTTTGATGATGATCTCTGAACGAAAAAGAGAACTTGGGGTTATGATTGCCATCGGTATGCAACGTATCCGTTTGGGATCGGTTTTATTTCTGGAAACTTTAATGATGGGCATATTAGGTGTGTTGGCCGGAATTGTGGCCAGTATTCCGCTTGCCTATTACTTTTTTATTAACCCAATTCCGTTAACCGGAGATGCAGCAAAAACGATGATCGATATGGGAATTGAACCATATATGTATTTCTCGATGCATCCGGACGTTTTCTATGTGCAGGCCATAATAGTTTTTATCATCACATTAATCATTGCACTATTCCCGATTTATAAATCATTTACATTAAGATTAACAAAAGCCCTGAGGGCATAATTATTTGAACAATTAAAAAGTACTATCATGCTTTTCTCAATATCATGGCGAAACATCTGGAGGAATAAAGTAAGAAGCCTGGTCATCATTTTTTCCATTGCTTTGGGAATTTTTGCCGGGGTAGCTTCTACCGCTTTTATGAAAGGGCTTACCGAGCAGCGCATCCAGAAAGTAATCAAGACCGAGATCTCCTACATCCAGATTCACAAAGAAGGATTCCGGCAAAATTCGGATTTTAAAGGCTATATGCCTGACGCTGCACAACTGGTTTCTGAAATCAGAAAAATTCCAAACGTAACAGGAGTCAGCGAAAGAATTGTAGTGCAGGCCATGGCCGCAACTGCAGAGACCGCTACCGGGGTTTTGGTTTCCGGGGTTGACATGGAAAATGAACCTGAAGTCACCAACATCAGCGAAAAACTTCTTGAAGGTGAATACTTGAAAGGGATTAAAAAAAACCCGGTTGTTATTGGGAAGAAACTGGCAGAGAAACTTAATGCTAAAATCAGGACCCGGATCGTAATTACTTTACAGGATACCGCTAATAATGTTGTCAGTGGGTTATTCCGGGTTTCAGGTATTTACACAACCAACAACAATATGTATGATGAGTCGCATGTTTTTGTCAAAGCTGGTGATATTCGGTCATTGACTGAATTACCAGAAGGTGCAGCACATGAAATTGCCATTAATATTGACGACAATGAAAACCTCCCCCTTGTGGAGGAGAGCGTAAAAAAACTTGCTACCGGCTACGAAGTATTGGATTGGAAATCGCTGCGGCCGGAGATGAACTACCTCACAGAAGCAATGGACTTGTATATGTACATTTTTATCATCATAATTTTACTCGCACTGTTATTTGGCATTATCAATACCATGTTGATGGTGGTGATGGAACGGACAAAAGAAATTGGCATGCTGATGGCCATTGGCATGAACAAGACGAGAATTTTCTCGATGATCGTGCTTGAATCTGTTTTACTCTCTCTGGTGGGAGGTGTTGTTGGCATCGTGATTGGTGCGCTGTTTGCGAAATGGAAATCAACTTCCCCTGTCGACCTAAGCATGTGGGCACAAGGCTACGAACAACTGGGTTATGACGCCTACGTTTATCTGAGCCTCGAACCGATGATGCTGGTAAACATTACGATTATGGTGATTTTTACTGGGGTGATAGCTGCGCTTTACCCGGCTTATAAAGCACTAAAAAATGATCCTGCGGATGCTTTGAGGATAGAATAGTTAATTGTTATATGTTAAGTGTTATACGTTAGGTGCAGAAACATGAAGAATAAAATTGACTCATTTGAAGATTTAAAATACTGGCAAGCTTGTAGAGTAGTTCGAAATTTTGCTTCAGATATTATTAAAAGGCTTCCTTACGAAGAGAGAAATGCCTTAAAAGATGGTATGAGAAGGTCTTCCAGATCAATAACAGAAAATATTGCGGAAGGTTTTGGACGTTATCATTTCGGAGAGAATCTTCAATTTTGCCGAATTAGCAGAGGCTCACTTCATGAACTTATAGATCAGCTTATTACGTCTATGGATGAAAAATACATTTCAAATAAAGAATACACTAAAGGAAAAGAGTTGATCAATTCGGCAATGGCATTACTTAATGGATATATCAACTATCTTCAAAAAGCCAAGGCCAGCACAAAATCAAAAAAGTTCAACATCTTAAAAGAAGACCTCGCTACATATAACATATAACGCTTAACACTTAACCATAAAAAACCACAACGTCATGAACGTAATAGAAATAAAAGACCTCGTAAAAATTTACAACAGCAGCGAGGTACAGGTAAAAGCCGTTAATGGCATAACAATCAATTTTGAAGAAGGTGAATTTACTGCAGTAGTCGGACCGTCCGGCTCTGGTAAAACAACATTCCTGAACATGCTGGGTGGCCTCGACAGGCCAACTTCAGGATCAGTGAAAATTGGTGGCACAAATGTCTGGGATTTAAGCTCTCGAAAGCTTATCGACTTCAGGATGAATAACATTGGTTTCGTCTTTCAGTCATACAACCTCATTCCGGTGCTAACAGCCGGAGAAAATGTGGAATTCATCATGCACCTTCAGGGCAAACCCAAAAAAGAGAGGGAACAGCGGACCAGGGAGTTACTGGAATCAGTTGGAATAGGCGACCGGATCAAAAGCCGTCCTGCAAAGCTTTCGGGCGGACAGCAACAGAGGGTTGCAGTTGCCAGGGCACTGGCTTCCAAACCGGAATTTATCCTTGCCGATGAACCTACTGCCAACCTCGATTCAACTGCCACAAGCGGATTGCTTGAACTGATGGCTGAAATGAACAGAAAATTCAAAACAACCTTCATTTTCGCCACACACGACCAGCGTGTAATGGACAAAGCCAGACGGATAGTAACCATTGAAGATGGGAAGATATTGAAGGATGAAAGGTTTGAGAGGTAAAAGTCACCAGGTTAACAGCTATAAAAGTGTTTTTCAAAGTAATACATAGCAATTGTCATTCTGAGCGTAGCGAAGAATCTTTAGTTTCAACTAAACTAGATTCTTCATTTCGCTTCGCTACATTCAGAATGACAAAAAAGCCCGGATTACTTAAGTTACTTATACTCTTTATTCTACTAAATAATATATCAACTTATAGCCTAACCGCCCAAAGCCACAAAGTATTCCGCTTCACCGGATTTGTTGAATATCTGAACAATACCTGGGTGCCTAAGGGCGAAATCTATAAGACCCTTGGCATTGATGATTGGCAAAACCAATCTGGAATTTACAACCGTTTTAATTTCTGGATAACACCTGTTAAAAATCTTGAGTTTTATGTGGGTATGCGAAACAACTTCGTTTTCGGCCCAACTATTGCCACCTATAACAACATGTTTGGACTTGCAGGCATAGATTACAATGAGCTGGTCACTTATGATAACGGTTACCTCGATCTGACCTTTAAAATTGCAGATGACAACTCGTACATTCTTTACACAAACTTCGACAGGGCCAGTTTAAAATGGACATTAGATAAGTTTGAACTAACGGTTGGTCGGCAACGAATCAACTGGGGACAAAATTTAATCTGGAACCCAAATGATATTTTTAATGCATACAATTATTTTGATTTTAATTATGTCGAACGTCCGGGTAGTGATGCAGTTCTTATGGAATTTTTTACAGGAGGCTTTTCATCTATCCAACTTGCTGGAAAACTAGGGTATGTGCAGCTATTAGCTGACGATTCAACCACCCTGGTTAAGGAATTGAAATATACTGCCGCAGCAATGTACCGATTCAACCAATGGGACTACGATTTCCAGGTTTTTGGTGGTGTAATGGAAGATGATATAACTGCTGGTTTAGGTTGGGCAGGATCCATTGCCGGTGCAGGATTTACGGGTGAAGTTTCCTGGTTTCGGGATATGGATAAATTTGCGGACACTTCAGGAGTTTGGATTGCATCAATCGGGGTAAATTATACATTCAAAAACAGCATTTTTATCAATTTCTCTGGAATTTACAACAGTGTTGGCGAAACCGGTCCGGCCAATGCTGAATTTGGCAACTTACTGGGATCATTTTCATCCATGTTTTCCAGCAGCCTGAATGTAAAAACCCTGACTCGTTCCCGATTTGATATTTTTGGTCAAATATCTTACCCGGTAACCCCATTGATAAACCTGGACCTGGCTTCTATTTTTAATCCATACGATAAATCCGTATTTGTCAGGCCATCAGTAAACTTCAGCCTTTCCGATAACATCTCATTAATGGTTGTCGGCCAACTGTTCTGGGGCGATAGACTAACTGAATTCGGTGACATTGGACAGATGTATTATCTCGATCTGAAATGGTCATTTTGATCAAATATTCGGCTCGCTTCATTTCATATCTTTGCCGCACAAAATCAAAAAAATCATGAAACTCGGTTATCGAAAAGCACGATCATTTATTTTATTGCTGGCCGGATTGCTGGCAATCGCTCTAAACCATACCATGGATGGGTTTTCTGTGGTTTTTGGCATATCCCTAATCATTGCTTCTATCCTCACGCTGGTTTATATTTTTCTGCACTTCGATGAAAACGTCAACCAGAAAACAATTATGGAAATGATGTTGGATGGTTTTTCCGGACTGGTAATATTCACTTACCCAACAAGTGACCAGAATTTCCTGTTAATCGTGTTTGCATTCTGGATAGTTTTTAATGGAATATTGCTCCTTACAAGTGGTTTAATGAATGAGAAAAATAAACCTTATCTCTGGGTGTATACACTTACCGGAATAATGATAATTGTACTCGGTTTTGTAACCATGCATTATGATGCCGCCTACATGGATTCTGTATTGTATTTCTTAGGGTTCTCACTATTAATATATTCAGGAGTAAACCTGTATTTATACTTTACCAGGAAAACCGAAATTTATTAAATGAGTTTTGAGTAGAAATGTTGTCGGTATTAAACTTTTTTTTATTTTTGCCGCCCGAAATAAGAAGGAGAAAAAGAAAAAAGTATGTATCTGACTACTGAAAAGAAAAACGAAATTTTTGAAAAATATGGTAAAGCAGAATCAGACACTGGTTCAGCCGAAGGCCAAATAGCATTGTTTACTTACCGTATTAAACACCTCACCGGACACCTTAAGAGCAATAAAAAAGACCTTTTCACTCAGAGGTCATTGATCAGGTTAGTAGGTAAAAGAAGAAAACTTCTCGATTACCTCAAAGAAAAAGACATCGAGAGGTATCGTATCATAATTAAAACATTGGGCTTAAGAAAATAGTCCTAAAAATATTACCAGGAAGAGGCAATTGAGCAATTGCCTTTTTTTGTGTTTAATTCAACACATTAAATATCTTATTAAATATCATGTCTAAAAATGCAATTACCAAATCTTTTAATTTAAAAGATGGTAGAGAAATTACAATAGAAACCGGCAAACTGGCCAAACAATCTGATGGCTCTGTCGTAGTAAGAATGGGTAAAACAATGCTCCTTGCCACGGTAGTATCTGCTAAAGAAGCACGCGAAGATCTTGACTTCATGCCATTGTCGGTTGACTACAAAGAAAAATATGCTGCTGCCGGAAAATTTCCCGGTGGTTTCTTCAAACGTGAAGGACGTCCTTCAGAACACGAAATATTAGCATCAAGGTTGGTGGACCGCGCCTTGCGCCCTTTATTCCCTGATGATTATCATGCTGAAACCCAGGTTTTAATCAGTTTAATTTCAGGTGAAAACGGCGTCATGCCTGATGCTTTAGCTGCTTTGGCCGCTTCATCTGCACTTGCAGTTTCTGATATCCCGTTTAACGGGCCAATTTCAGAAGTACGTGTAGCCAGAATTAATGGTAAGTTTGTCATCAATCCAAATGTTGAAGACCTTGAAAATGCTGATCTCGATCTGGTTGTTGCTGCTTCACTGGACAACATCAACATGGTTGAAGGTGAAATGAAAGAAGTTTCTGAAGTTGTGATGCTTGAAGCGATTAAATTTGCACACGAAGCCATTAAAGTGCAATGCCAGGCTCAACTTGATCTGGCTAAGATGGTAGAAAAAGCAAAAACAAAACGCGAGTATTCTCACGAAAACCACGACGAAGACTTGAAAGCCTCTGTAAATGAGGCTACTTATCAGAAATGTTATGATATTGCCCTTTCGGGAAATGCTGACAAGCATGCAAGGATGGATGCTTTCTCAGCTGTTCGCGATGAATTCCTTGAAACCCTTACCGAAGAAGAGCGTGAAGAAAAAGAATCACTGGTTAAACGCTATTTCCATGATGTGGAAAAAGACGCAGTAAGAAATGCAGTTCTCGATGAGCGTACCCGTTTAGACGGAAGGAAACTGGATGAAATCAGGCCTATCTGGACAGAAGTGGATTACCTGCCTTCAACACATGGTTCAGCCATATTTACCCGCGGTGAAACACAATCGCTTGTAACAGTAACACTTGGCAACAAAATGAATGCACAAACCATTGACGGTGCTTTAATTGAAGGCAACAATGAATTCATGCTGCATTATAATTTCCCACCTTTCTCTGTTGGTGAAGTAAGAAAATTCATGGGAACAGGAAGAAGGGAAGTCGGTCATGGAAACCTTGCTGAACGTGCTTTGAAACAAGTTATTCCAAGTGGTGAAGACAATCCTTACACCATCCGTATTGTTTCGGATATCTTAGAATCTAACGGATCATCTTCGATGGCTTCAGTTTGTGGTGGAACGCTTGCGCTGATGGATGCAGGTGTTAAAATCAAGAAACCAGTAGCCGGTATTGCCATGGGGTTAATTTCTGATAGCGAAAGTGGAAAATACGCCGTGCTATCTGATATACTGGGCGATGAAGATCATTTAGGCGATATGGATTTCAAAGTTACAGGAACAAATGACGGTATTACCGCTTGCCAGATGGACATTAAAGTTGACGGCCTTTCATACCAGGTGCTTGAAGAAGCATTGGAGCAAGCACGTCAGGGTCGCCTACACATTTTAGGTGAAATGGCCAAGACCATTGAGGTGCCAAGAGCAGATTACAAAGATCATGTACCGCGCGTTGAAAAAATGATGATCGATAAAGAATTTATCGGCGCTGTTATCGGGCCTGGCGGAAAAGTAATCCAGGAGATCCAAAAAGAAACCGGAGCAACCATCATCATTGAGGAAGAAGGAAACTATGGCGTAATTGACATCATGTCGAGCGACAAAGAATCAATTGAAAAAGCGAAAGACTGGATCAGGGGTATTGTAGCCATGCCTGAATTAAACGAAGTTTATTTGGGTACTGTAAAAAGCATTGTTCCATTTGGCGCATTTGTTGAGATTTTACCCGGGAAAGATGGCTTACTCCATATTTCTGAAATAGACTGGAAACGTATTGAAAAAGTGGAAGATGTGTTGCGCGAAGGCGACAAAATCAAGGTCAAATTGATTGGTATTGACAGCCGTTCGGGTAAACTGAAACTTTCGCGTAAAGTACTTATAGATCGTCCGAAAAGAAATAATGATCAGGCTGACAACTAAATGTCGTATTTTGTTGTCCGTTTATAGGAAACATTTTTTAATAAATAGTCGTTTAATTAAAAATAGTAGCAAGCGGTTATGAGACAATTAAAAATCACCAAACAGGTAACCAATCGTGAAACTGCGTCACTTGACAAGTATTTACAGGAGATTGGCAGAGTAGATTTGATCACAGCGGAAGAAGAAGTAGAATTAGCCCGTAGGATCAAACAGGGAGACCGTATAGCCCTTGAAAAATTAACTAAGGCAAACCTTCGTTTTGTGGTTTCGGTATCAAAACAGTACCAGAACCAGGGATTAACACTCCCCGACCTTATCAACGAAGGCAACCTTGGATTAATTAAGGCAGCACAACGTTTTGATGAAACACGAGGTTTTAAATTTATTTCCTATGCCGTTTGGTGGATCAGGCAATCAATTTTGCAGGCATTGGCTGAGCAATCAAGAATTGTACGGCTTCCTTTGAACAAGATTGGTTCGATCAACAAGATCAACAAAGCATCTGCCCGACTGGAACAGGGTTTCGAACGTGAACCCAATGTGAAAGAAATTGCAGGCGAGCTGGACATGACCGAAACGGAAGTAAAAGAGTCGATGCGTAATGCAGGCCGTCATGTTTCGATGGATGCTCCGCTGATTCAGGACGAAGACAATACCATGTACGACGTTTTGAAAAGTGCTGATGCGCCAACGCCTGAAACCGGTTTGCTGTACGAGTCGCTTCGCAAAGAGATCGACAGGGCCATTTCAACGCTTACACAGCGTGAAGCAGATGTTGTCCGTTATTATTTTGGCTTAAATGGTGGTCATCCGATGACGCTTGAAGAAATCGGCGAAAAATTTGACCTGACCCGTGAACGCGTGCGCCAGATCAAAGAAAAAGCCATCCGGCGACTGAAACATACCTCGCGAAGTAAGATTCTAAAAACTTATCTTGGATAAAACATAAGCGCTCTCCGGGGCGCTTTTTTTATGCCCATCTATCAGCACCTTCAAGCGAAGCTTGAAGCAGGTTTTTTGTTTTTTTCTGTTCTACGCACCCACCTTGAAATATTCGATATAAAATCCTCCATAATCCATCATATCCTCATAACAAATCCCTAAATTTGCCCTTCCTAAAATCAATCATCATGAACGAACATTTATCAGCACTGGAACCCGCTTCTGTATGGGCTTATTTTAAAGAAATACTGGACATTCCACGGCCTTCAAAAAAAGAAGAAAAAATTATTACATACCTGAAGGAATTTGGAAAGAATCACGAACTGGAGACTTTGCAGGATGAGGTAGGTAATATTTTGATCCGCAAACCGGCAACATCGGGCATGGAAAACCGCAAATCGGTCGTCCTGCAAAGCCATGTGGATATGGTTTGTGAAAAGAACTCTGACAAAGTTCATGATTTTGAGAAAGATCCTATCGACACTTTCATCAAAGATGGATGGGTTTACGCAAAGGGCACAACGCTTGGCGCTGATGACGGTATAGGTATTGCTGCCCAGCTGGCTATTCTTTCTGCTGACAACATCGCTCACGGCCCTATTGAATGTTTGTTCACCATAGACGAAGAAACCGGCCTTACCGGTGCATTCGGACTAAAACCTAATTTTCTGCAAAGCGAAATTTTACTGAATCTGGATTCGGAGGATGAAGGACAATTGTTTATTGGTTGTGCAGGAGGCCAGGACACATTGGCATGGTTGCCTTTTGACAAAAAGGAAGTACCAAAGGGTTACATGGCATTTAAGATCATGATATCAGGATTAAAAGGTGGCCACTCGGGAGATGAAATCAACAAGGGACTGGGTAACGCAAATAAAATGTTGAACAGATTCCTCTGGGAAAGCAGGGAAGAATTAGGGTTAAAACTCAGTAGTTTTGATGGTGGGAACCTTAGAAACGCTATTGCACGTGAGGCATTCGCTATCGTAATGATATCGGAAGAAAATGAAGCTGACCTTAATGAATTTGTTCAGAATTATCAGGAAATATTCCGGGCAGAATATCACACGACAGAACCGGACCTTTCTTTTGACTTATCTAAAACTGAAATACCTGATTTTATCATTGATAATGATTCTGTTGATGAACTGCTAAACGCTATTTATGCCTGTCCTCACGGTGTTATCGCCATGTCACAAGATATTGAAGATTTTGTAGAAACCTCAACCAACCTGGCATCTGTAAAGATTCACGAAGATGAGATATTGATCACAACCAGCCAGCGTAGTTCAGTAGAATCGGCCAAGATTGATATCTGCAATATGGTAGCCAGTGTATTTCATCTTGCAGGTGCACGGATTAAACACAGTGATGGTTACCCCGGCTGGGCTCCTGATCCCAATTCAGCTATTGTAGATATTACCGAAGCTGCTTACAAGCGCCTGTTTAAAACCGACCCCGAGGTACTGGCTATTCATGCCGGACTGGAGTGCGGTTTGATTGGTGACAAATACCCCGGTATGGATATGGTTTCTTACGGGCCAACCATTAAAGGAGCACACTCGCCTGATGAACGAATAGAAATTGAAACTGTTGGGAAATTCTGGGATCTGACACTTGATATTTTATTGAACATTCCTGCTAAAAAGTAGCTGTCAATCAATAACTCATTATTAAAACTTACTTTCTTTAATGAAATATCTTTTAATAATTATCATACTCCTCTTCAGCATATTTGGCCTGGCTCAAAATTCTGTTTCGGGTTACATAACTGATGTACAGGATGATGAACCACTGGTCGGGGTAAATATTTATATCCCTGATCTGTCAACCGGAACTGTGACTGACACCAATGGATTTTATCAAATAACCAATCTTTCAAGAGGAGAGCATATTTTTCGATTTTCATTTATTGGTTATCAAACACAGTTTAAAACCCTGTTTATTTCACAAGGTGACCTTCAATTAAATATTAGTATGGACATTGAGGTAATACATGGTGAGGAAGTTGTTATTTCAGGAAACTTCACCAGCACCCAGCATGACAATACCATCAAAATCAGCACGGTTAGCATTGATCAGATTACCAAATCCGGAAACCCATCATTGATAGGTGCAATTGGCGATGTGCCCGGAGTGAGTGTAATTGCTAAAGGTCCGGGAATTGTAACACCGGTTATCCGCGGATTGTCGCTGAGTAACATTCTTTTATTAAGCAATAGCGTTCCCATGGAAAATTTCCAGTTCTCGGCCAACCATCCCTATCTGGTTGATGAAAATGGCCTTGAATGCGTTGAAATTATCAAAGGACCTGCCTCATTAATTTATGGCTCGGGTGCAGTTGGTGGGGTTATTAATCTTCTTCCTCAGCCCGTTGCTGAAAAAGATAAAGTAAGCGGTGATGTAAATATGACCTATTTCAGCAATACGGTGGGTTTACTTTCCAATCTTGGCTTTAAAGGCAACCACAATGGTTTTGTCTGGGGTGTGAGGGCCGGCATGAACAGCAACAAAGATTACATCCAAGGAAATGGTGATTTTGTGCCCAATACCCGTTTTAACAGATACAATGTAAAAGGTGATATCGGTCTCATTAAAAAAGCCGGCATCTTCAGGATCTTTTATGAATACAGCCATAATAATTTCGGGCTTGCGATATTGCCTGCTTTTCAATTGGTGAAAGAAAACGGCAGGGAAAATGAAGTATGGTACCAAAACCTGACCAACCAGCTTATTCATTCACAGAACAAGATTTTTTTGGGCAATATTAAACTCGATATCAACCTGGCTTATCAGAATAATAAACGAAAGTTAATGGGAAACCCTGCAAGTGATCCGGTTAAAAGGGTTGATATGACCTTGCAAACTTTTTCGTACCGGATTAAATCGCAATATAATTTTAATGAGGAAGCCAAGATTATTTTTGGGATACAGGGCCAGTACCAGGATAACAAAAACGGTGAAGCACCCGATCATGTTTTACCCGATGCTACCATAAACGATATTTCGGTTTACGGGCTTGCACAGTATTCTCTAAACCGGTTCAAATTTGAAGCCGGTTTGCGTTACAGCTACCGCGATATTTTTGTACCAAGGCAGGAAGCAGGCGGCCACAGCCACGATGATGATCATGAGGACGAAGAAGAATACATCCAGTTTGACGGACAATACGACAATCTCAGCACCTCAATTGGAACCACCATTACCCTAAACAATCAAAACCTGATCCGGTTGAACCTGGCATCAGCATTTCGCAGCCCCAACCTGGCAGAACTCACCCAATTCGGTGTACATGCCAATCGTTTTGAAGAAGGCAACCCCAACCTGAAAACACAACAAAATATGGAGGCCGACCTGGGCTATCATTTGCATACCAAACATACCACATTAGACCTCTCGGTTTTTTATAACCATGTAAACAATTACATATACCTGTCACCAACATCTGATACTACCGATGAAGGCATATTAATTTACCGATACTCGCAAAGCAATGCCAGCTTGTATGGTGGTGAAGCCAGTTTGCACATCCATCCCCATCCACTCGACTGGCTACATATTAAGTCAACATTTGCGTATGTGATAGGGCAGCAGCGCGATGGAAACTATTTACCCTTTATTCCTGCGCAAAATCTGAACTTAGAGCTTCGTGTGGAAAAACAACAATGGAAAACTTTCTATCACATCTATTTACAGGGTGGTATTCATTTCGTATTCGACCAAAACAAGCCGTCAGTATTTGAAGCCAGCACCGAGGGATACAATTTGTTGAGTATGGGATTTGGATTCGATTTAAAAATCAATCAGCAAATGCTGAATTTCAGTGTTACAGCAACCAACCTGCTTAATGTTTCCTACTACGATCATTTATCAACATTAAAGGATCTGGGCATTTATAATATGGGAAGGAATATTGCTGTAAACCTGCGAATTCCTTTCGGCATTATAAATTAACCTAACTCAGTAAATGATGGCGGACTAAAAATTAGCCACTTTCTGCTGGTGACTGGTTACTATTGATTGAGGGAGGAAACTGATGACTGAAATAATCATTATTGATTCATTACTTCAGGATTGTCACGGCATGCTTCCTCACATGCTTCCATAAAGATGCCTCACCTGCCTGCTCCGCCAATTGGCGGATTCGGCTAAGGCATGCAATTAAACGGGTTATTTTTGATACTGAAAACTATTGACTGATGACTGTGGACTAATGACTGGCGAAACTAAAACCCCATTCCAAAACCAATACGGAACATGGGATTAGCATAAGGCGAGTATTCATTATCGAGTACATTGAAGAGGATCATAAATGACATGAAGCCTTTACCTCCAATTGACTGATAAATTCCACCACCCAGGAACAAACTGCTTATCGTAATGCGCTGCGATACATCATTCCGATCAAAATAATTCCTGCTTAATAATTCATATTCAACATGTGCCATTAAAAACCGCAGGAAAATGTAGCGTGCAAACAAACTTCCCCCGTAATTGTGGGTGTTGTATTTTGGGCAATTATCGCAATATCTGAATCCGTTATATATATACGTTAAGCGGGTTCCAACATGAAAATCAGACGTTACTTTATATCCAACAAGGGGAGAAACTTCAACATATGAGCTGTATGAGGAAAAGCCTGCCCCGATCATTCCTCCTGCAAACCAGCGATTAACCTTTGGTTGCTGTTGTTTTTTATTTACTTTACCTTCCTGTTTTTTTTCGCTTGTATTTTCATACTGTGCCTGAACAAGCTGGCTTGAAAAAAGTAAAAATCCAAAAAGCATGATAAATGAAACGATCTTCTTCATCAGTCAGGTTATTCAAAAATTTAAAGGCATAAAACTACAATAAAAACGATGAATTGCCGTAATTGTTTTGATCGTATCTTTGGCGGTCGATTTTTAACAATTCATGCGAGAAATAAAGCAAATATCATTCCCTGTTTTTTTGGTTTTGACCTTGTTGGCCATAATCACCTTTTCATGCCGCAAACCCATTAATGTTAGTGATGATCCATCTATCCGGCTTGACTTCTCTAACGACTCTATTATTTTTGACACCGTCTTCACCTCCCTGGGTTCAACCACCCACCGGCTGATGGTTTATAACCCCTCCAACAACAGGGTGAAGATATCCAATATTCAATTATTATCAGGAGATCAGTCAGCCTTTCGCCTGAATGTTGACGGCGAAGCAGGATCGAAGTTTACAGATGTTGAAATTAATGGCGGCGACAGCATTTACGTTTTCACACGCGTCACTATCAATCCGGATGATGTTAACAATCCTTTTGTTGTTGAAGACGAGATCAACTTCCTGACCAATGGGAACGAACAATCAGTTAAACTGGTGGCCTGGGGGCAAAATGCCAATTATATCCTTGCTGATACGCATATCCAGGGATTTCCTCCATTTAAAGTTGTTGCCGATAGTTTGGAAACCACCGTGTGGACCAATGAAAAACCCTACGTGATTTATGGCTTTGCCGTGATCGATTCGTATGGAAAGCTGGAGGTCATGGAAGGAACAAGGGTGCATTTTCATGAAAATTCAGGATTATGGGCCTATACAGATGGTGTGTTAAAGGTTTATGGAACACGCGAAAATCCTGTTCGTTTTGGTGGCGACAGGCTGGAAGAAGATTATGCAGAATTGCCCGGACAATGGGACCGCATCTGGCTAATGGAAGGCAGGCAGGGTGAAGATCATGAGTTTCATCATGCTATAATAGAGAACGGATTTATCGGCATACAAGCCGAATCGTTTTTACGGACAACCGAAAATAAAGTGATACTGGACAATGTAGTCATTCAAAATATGACCGGTATAGGCGTATTTACACGCTTATTCAATGTTATTGGTGGCAATGTGGTTACGGCCAATTGCGGCGGATACTGTATGGCATTTACCGGAGGTGGGTATTACGATTTCAGACATTCGACCATTGCCAATTACTGGCCTTATGGTGTGCGTAATACAGCTTCAGTTTACCTGAATAATTATTTCCTCGACTCCCTTGAGCAACCTATTCCACTTCCCATTAATTTCAATCTTGGGAACAGCATTGTTTATGGTGTGAACGTTGATGAAATTGAAACCGATATGGTTGATGGTGCCGATTCGGTTTACTATTTCGATCATTGCCTGCTTAAAACCGGACTTGAAGTTGGCAACAACACACTTTTTAACCAGATAATCAAAAACGAAGACCCCTTATTTGTTGATTACCAGTTAAACGACTACCGCATCGACACCCTCTCACCTGCTATTGATATGGGCGACCCAACTATTGCGGCATCAGTACCTTTTGATATACTAGGAACCCAACGCACCGAAACACCTGATTTAGGGTCTTATGAATTTGTTCCGGGGCAAGGTGGCGATGAATTTCCGTGGAGAAAGTGATGGGTGAGTGGGGATTTGTGAGTGGTGAGTGGTGAAGGAAAATAGTTAATGGAGAAATAGTCAAACTGAAGACTGGCGGCTGGCGACTGAAGACTGGCGACCGTCTGCCCGTCAGTAGCGCAGCGGAGGCAGGGTGACTGCGGACTGACATTTAATAACCGTTACTTCTATAATTTTTTTTAATTTCGGCAACCGTAAATCAATCATTCAATATGATTATTGGCATCGGCGGCATCAGCAATTCAGGAAAATCGAAACTGGCTGAACATATAAAAGAAAAGTATCCGGAAAAACGGGTGAAAATTCTCTGCCAAGATAACTTTGCCCATCCTACGCCTACCATTCCAAAAATCAAAGAGCACACCAATTGGGAAGTCCCCGAATCGATTGATTTTGACAGGTTTGTCAAAAAGGTTGTGGCTGAATCAAAACAATATGATATCGTAATTGACGAAGGTTTGTTCGTATTTTATGATGAAAGATTGAACCGGCTCTACGATAAAATGATCTTTATGACCATCAGCAAAGAAACTTTTCTTGAAAGAAAGCGCAATGACCTCAGGTGGGGAAAGGAACCTGAATGGTATATGGAGCATATCTGGGAGAGTCATCAAAAATTTTGTGAGAGAATAGAAGTTCGGAAAGAAGCTTTTCAGTTGAGTGGTGAAAACCCGGTTGACTTGGAATCTGTTTTCAGATACCTTAAATAACAGATTTAACCGGGGAATTGGTGACTGTGGACTGAAGATTGTGGACTGCCTGCCCGTTCGTATCCGTCAGCTGACGGAGGAGGCGGGAAGATTGCTGACTGTGATGTTAAATCTTTTGTAAAATCGGTTTTGTCAGGCTTTGGTTTTACTTAATCAGTAATTTTGTTTTATGGATTTCGTGATCAGGTATTTCGAAGCACTGTTTAATTTAACAGCTGATATGGCGCCTTACCTTTTGCTGGGTTTCTTATTTGCCGGCCTGCTGAAGGTTTTTCTCCCGCCCGATATGATGAGCCGTTATTTAGGAAAAAGCACTCTTAAATCAGTTACCAATGCAAGTTTACTGGGCATTCCGTTACCGCTGTGTTCGTGCGGGGTTTTGCCTGCCGGTATTTCGTTATATAAAAATGGCGCTTCAAAAGGTTCTTCGGTTTCGTTTTTAATTTCGACACCCCAAACCGGGGTTGACTCAATACTGGTTACCTGGTCGATGCTTGGACTACCGTTTGCATTGTTACGACCTGTTGCGGCACTGTTTACCGGTATTACCGGAGGTATTATGACCAACCGGATGGAAAAACAAAATGAGAAACCGTCTGAATCACAACCTGATCCTGCGAAAGTTATAAGACCAAAACGATCATTAAAAACAGTATTAGATTATGCCTTTATTGAAATGGTGGCTGACATCGCCAAGTGGCTGGTAATCGGCCTGCTGATAGCTGCTTTTATTGCAGTGATTATCCCAGACAATTTTTTCATTGATTTCAAAATGAATGGCCTGTTGGGTATGATCGTTATATTGATTGTATCAATTCCACTTTACATCTGTGCAACATCTTCTGTTCCAATTGCGGCTGTATTGTTGCTGAAGGGGATTTCGCCCGGTGCGCTGCTGGTATTTTTAATGGCCGGCCCTGCAACCAATGCAGCCACTATGACAGTGATTGGTAAAAATCTTGGGGAAAAAACGCTTATTGTTTACCTGGTTTCACTGATAGTGGGCTCACTGGCTTTTGGATTAGTAATTGATTATTTTTTACCTTCCGGATGGTTTATGCCGGTGATGGATATGGCCGGCGGCCATGTGCATCAGATCCTGCCGGGATGGCTTAATAACGGCTCGGCTATCATATTAACTTTGTTGCTGATCTACAGTTTTTACATGCAATATACCGATCATTTGAAAAGCAAAAATCAAATGAAAGAAGTTTCTCAATTTTCGATGGATGTCCCAGCCCTGGTAATTGGCGTTGAAGGCATGACCTGCGAGCACTGTAAAGCAAAAGTTGAAAATGGTTTACGCAACCAGCCGAACATTACAAATGCCATTGCAGATACTGAAAACAATTCAGTAGAACTATATGGCAAAGACCTCGATCTGAATCGAATTGACGCGATTGTCAGGGAACTGGGGTACATTTTCAAGGGAAAGGTCAATTGATTTTTGGTCATATATCAATTATTCATCACTTCCAATACATTTTCTCTGATCCAGGTTAATGTCAATAATTTCTCCATTTCCATTTTATTTTTACATATCAAATTTTATACAAATCCCTTAATTCTAATTAGCTACTGATATAATACAGTAACAATATCATGGCAAGCCCGTATACGAAGCTGCTAACTTTTTCAAGGCAAAAGAAAAGGAATAATTAAACAAAAAAACAAGGTGAGATCAATTGCTGATAAATCGTTGATAGTAATATCATTAGAGACGTACTCTGTGGTTTCACGATTGCTTGATTATAGCGTTCGCACCAATAGTCCGATAATTAAGCTCCACGACATTGAACTAAAGGTTTTCAGAGAGGATATAAAAAGTTTATACCTCGACGCGCATTTCAACAATGTTTCGTACAATTTTAGCTTTCACAATAACGGATGGTTATCAATCAGGGAGGATGCTGAAGGCATTCGAAGGGAACGCTTCAGTATGGGCTTTTACAGGGATGATCACAATTTTACCTACAATGGCGACAGGGATTTTTGCCTTGAAGTTTGTGAACAGTTGATCGACATCATTAATTCGGGGTTTAATTTTAATTAACATGGACAGGTACTACATAAAAGAAGGAAATGTGTGGCTTGGCCCATTGTCGGAACACGAGTTCGAACACCGGAAAGCAGGATCGGATAAATTTGTGTATTGGAAACCCGGGTTTTGTCCCAATCTTGTTTTGCATCCACATTTGTGCTCGCATACAAAATCCTGGGTAAAACCACCGACAGCCGTTGAAGACAAACCGTCAGAGGAATTACACAAACCTGTAATCCTCAATGCAAAGCCACTTGACCTTGAAGACGAAATGCCCGAAGCACCTGTAGAAGAAGGTAAAAAACCCACAAAAGAAACGGAAGTAAAAAAAGTGATCGAAAAAACTTCAAAAGACCCCGGTATGGCTTTTAAACTTTTAGTGATCATCATCGGGTTTATACTCGTATTTATTGCCGGTTATTATGTGAATTCCAAATTGAGTGTAATGTTCTATCAGGACATAATTATCCAGGAATCGGTAAAGGACATTGAATATTACACACGGGATATGATCAACGAAACAAAAGAGATCAGGAATGACATTGATACACTGAATGCCGTTATGGGCAGGGAATTTAAAGCCATTAGAAAGGAAATTAGTGAAGTTCGCACTGACCTTTATAAATCGAATCAATAAAATTTACCAAAGAAATGAAACTGAAAGATAAATTTATACAAACGCTTTATGAAATCGTGATCTATGTTTTTCCGTTTCTGATTTTATTATTTATCCTGGTTAGTTTTCAGTTATGGAAATTGGAGAACACAAAAGAAAACATGACAAATCGTTTGCATAATTCAACCGAGATGATCGAAGCGGCAAGAACTGAGTTGTATGCCATGCGTAATGGCCTTGTTTCAGCAAAGGATTCATTTGCCTATCATTCTATGGCTTTCGCTGACTTGTCGGGTTTAAACGGGTCTTTCCAAATTGACACGCAAAAACAAGTGCTTGTTGAATTAGGGATTAATGTTTTAAACCGTGTAGCTGAGTTAAAAAACGATTCGATAAATTACCGTCTTCAGAAATACGTAATTACCGAACCAACAGGCAGGTACTATGCTGTTGTGATCTCATATTCGGAACTGGGTTATGCCATTATTCAAAGAGAAAACCTAATGTCGCTCGGCTTCAAAAACATTAAGATCCTTGAATCGGAAAAGCTTTATGCACTATCCATTGATGATGCAAATGAAAAAAAAGACATCAGGCTATCCAGTGCTCTTGCAAGATGGAACAGCATATTTAACACGCAATCCGATGCCTACATTAAAAAGTTTTGATATTTCTTTTTAGGCTTTTTTGATACTGAAATTAAAAGCCTATTTCTCCAATTGGGGAAAAAACTATTTTTGTCCCGGTAAAACACTTCTACAAATGCGACGAACACGAAAAATACTCATTTGGATTATTACTGTAATAATGGTATTGCTGGTGATTCTGTTTATTGCTGCATCAATTTATATTAACAGTTTTAAACCCAATCTCGAAAATATCCTGACCGAAAACATCGGACTGGAAACCCGCATTGATGGGGATATTTCGCTAAAAATCACCCCTGGTATCAGTTTTATCGCAAAAGATCTGAAAGTGATCAGCAGCGAAACCTATGTGTTGAAAATCGAACAAGCTGAAATTTCTGTCGATTACCTGGGAATATTCAAATCGAGTTTTGATGTCAGGGCATTACGATTGTATCAACCACAGGTTTACATCGTTCGGGATGTAAATGGTAAATTTAATTATAAAACCGACCGAATCGAATCAGCCCCTAGTGATATAGATCCTGATATTCACGACTTTAACCTTTCAATACTTCGAATTCAAAACGGGCGATTATTGTATATCGACCAACAATACGGCGACACTCTATTGGTAGATGGGATCAACCTGAAATCGGATCAAATCGGGATAACAGGCAGCCTGAGCAACATCGAAGTAGATAAAATTATGTTCAATGGTACGGTTGAGTTAGACCGCATTAAATTGAACATGTTAAAAGCCGAAGATTTGAAATTTAAAATTGACGGACGAGGAGGTAAAATGGCCATACTACCTTTGGATAACACTTACTTCGGCGGAAAAATAACCGGAAAAGCAATCCTCGATTTCACAAAAGTTCCAACCCAACTTCATATACAGCACCAGGTTGCAGGGTTCGATCTGGGGAATTTTAGTGATGCTATGCAAAGTAATGACGTTTTTAAGGGTAAATTAAATTATCAGCTTGACGTTACGTTTAGCTCATTCAATTGGTTACAAGCAAAGCAAAGTCTTAACGGTACAGTTTTAATCGATGGCGAAAACCTGAATATGAAAGGAATTGATCTTGATAAAGTAATCCAGCGATTTAATAAAAGCCAGCAATTTGATGTAATCGACCTGGGAGCAATATTTGTCGCAGGCCCCTATGGTGCTGTTTTTACAAAGGGAATCAGCTTTGCGGAATTGCTATCGCAAAACATGGGCGATTCAACACAAATTATTAAACTGGTTTCTAACTGGAATATTGTTAATGGCGTTGCCAACGCACAGGATGTTGCATTCAACACCAACCATTACCGCATTGCTATGACAGGCAGCCTAGATTTCAGGAAGAACAATTACAACGATGTTACAATTGCCCTGATCAACAAACAGGGTTGTGAAGCAATAGGACAGCATATTAATGGATCATTCAATAATCCCGAAACGAAAAGCATCAGCGCTATAGGCACCATCGCCGGACCCATTGATAATTTATGGAAAGACCTGACCAAACCTTTAAGAAAGCCTTGTACACCAATCTATACAGGATCGGTTGAGCATCCGAGATAAAAATTTCATACAATGTCACATTTTTACAATAATTTGTGACTGACTCATACCATTACGAAAAGTTAGCTGAAGAATATATAGTCCTGGTTTCTGTATAGAAAGATCAATAATCCCGATATTTGAATTTAAGATTTCACTATATATAAGTACTGATTCTAAATTATACAAATCAATCTTTTCTATTTTGGTTTCATAAGAACTTACTGTAAAAATCCTATTGCTAGGATTTGGTGAAACAATAAACTTTGTATTTGTTTCTCTTACCATTCCAGTTGTTAAACTAGAATAGTAATGGTATTCTTTATTGTCAAAATTCCAAAAACCTAATGAATCCAGACTAGACCTACCATTCAGTAGTACATTTCCTGTGGAATCATTTTCATAAAAATGATTATATATCATTTTCCAATGACTATGTACCGTATCAATAATCCAGTAACATACAAAGTCATCTTTTAAGAAGCCGTTTTCATCATACTCATACAAATTCACATAAGTATTTACCAGCCTCATAGAATCCGGTACCCATTTCGATTTTTCAAGTTTTACTAAACGCAATTCGTTATTATAATCAAAATCAAAATTTTTTATTATTTGCCACTCAACCGTATCAGAATCTCTCTCAAAAAAACTTCTTTTGATCTTTAAATTATCATTATTGTAATCCATTTCTTCTTTTTTACCTTCCCACCATAATTCAAGATATTTGTTCCAATAGCTAACGGTATATAAGACATGGTTTTGTTGATCATCATAGTAATAACTTAATATGTCAAGGTTTTTCCAAAGACTGTTTTCCCGATCCCAAACATGACGAAGTGATTGTGTTAGGTTATTATTTCCATCATATTCTAAATAATATCTATGGGTAGGTCGATATTCATTCCATGGATAATCAAATCTCCAACGTTCGTAATAAATATTATTTCCCAGGCTATCGTATTCGTAGAAATGCTCTCCTTCAAGAAACCAATCACTAATATCCAAATCCCATTTGTATGAATCATATTTAATCCTCAAATCCTCATCATTATATATTGCTACATATTTATTATTTAGTCTGTATTCCTGAAGTGATTCTATCCAGCGAGTGTAAATCTGCTCTATTAGGTTATTGTTATCATCGTACTCATAAGTTATATAAAAATATACATACCATGGTAATTCTCGTTCCTGCCAACCTCTCTTATAAAACTCCCATTTGGATAAAAGTCCTAACGCATTATATTCATATTCATCTTTGTAAATGGAGGATGAGTCATAATTTGTTTCAAACAAAAAATATATTGATGAATCAAGAATAGTTTCAGTGTTGTTTAACAGTGTTTCGTTTTTATGATTTATGAAGCCAGGTAGTTTTTGATCAAGCTCGTAATAATCGACATGTGTTTTCTTTTGTAAATAACTTGAATTCTCCTGACCAGATAAATTTACTATTACAAAAACAGAAAATAGAACAGAAAAAAGCCCGGGATGTTTCATTATATCTGGTTTTAATACAAGCTATTGACTCTTATACCAATCCTTCACAAAAGTCATCTCCTGCAATGGTGGCCTAACGTAGCCTTTCTGACGCTTTCTTGGTGGCAATTCAAAAGGTTTTGGGGCTAGGTCTTCAAAAGGTATCGTATGCAAAATATGCTGAATTGTATTCAATCTGGATCTTCGTTTATCATCGGTATCTATAACAAACCATGGAGATAGTTTGGTATCGGTGTAGGCAAACATCTCATCTTTTGCTTTTGAATATTCTACCCACTTGTCGCGCGATTTTACATCCATTTCACTGAACTTCCATCGCTTGGTCGGGTCTTTTATCCGCTCCTGAAACCGATGTTCTTGCTCATCCTGGCTAATTGAAAACCAGTATTTTAGCATTATAACACCTGACCTGATAAGCATGCGTTCGAAGTTAGGGCACGAACGCAGAAAGTCCCAGTACTCATCATCGGTACAAAACTCCATCACGCGTTCCACACCTGCCCTGTTGTACCACGACCTGTCAAACAGTATCATTTCGCCACCCGAAGGTAAATGAGGTACATATCGCTGAAAATACCATTGGGTTTTTTCCTTTTCGGTTGGTGTTCCCAGCGCCGAAACCCTGCAAACCCTGGGGTTCAACTTTTCGGTAATCCGTTTAATAACCCCTCCTTTTCCTGCCGCATCGCGACCTTCAAATATGATTACAACCCTGGCATTGGTTTGTTTGATCCAGTATTGCAACTTGACCAGCTCGATCTGAAGTCTTACAAGTTCGGTTTCATAAAAATCGCGCTCAAGCCTGCCTTTTTTGTCAAGAAGTATTTCTTTTTTCGACATTTGAAGTTGTTTGATTAAACATTAATGCACAATAATACGGTGAATTACTGTTCTGGTTCCCGATTTCAGGAAAACCAGATACAATCCTTTTTCTAACCGATTTGTGCTAACTTGAATTTGATAACCTGAATTCAGGTTTCCTTTCCATTGTTCAGTATAAACCAACCTTCCACTTATGTCAAATATCTGAGCCTCCAGATTGGTAATTGTTTGGTTTAAAGTCAATGTAAAATCACCATTATTGGGATTTGGGTGAAGGTCTATAGCATCCGACAGGTCAGGTATGTTTTCAGGAACACTGATCTCACATTCGTTGAAATCAAAAATGATGGTCAGCTCAGCTGTGTTTTCACAACCCGTTACACCATGCTTTACATAAACGCTGTGTGTTTGGATATCAATCCAGTTTCCATTTGTACTCGCAAGGTAATAGCGGTTTTCAAAGTTCTCATTCCAAAAATAGATTGTTCCCGGTGGGTCAGCATCATGGCCTGCATCCAGCTGTACCGAGCCACGCACACAAACACTGATTGTATCTTCGCCTACCGGGATAATATAGTCGGGGATCAGGTTTATCTCGGGCAATTGATTGACAATGACATTAATATGTCCTGTAAACTCATTGCCATATTGATCGGTAAGCAGTAAATCGTAGCGGGTTGATACATCAGGAGTATCAGTAAAGTCATCTGTGTTTGCAGTAAATCCCGGAGGGTCGGATGTCCATTGGTAATTATATTCTCCTCCGCCACCGGTTGCATTCGCAGAAACATTCGCAGCCTGTCCCAAACAAATCTCAGGCGGGTCAGCAATCGGGAATGCAGCAAGGGCTGGGCCTTCGGTATTAACAAGCACCTGATCAGGATCGCTGGTACAACCATTTTCATCTTCAATAACCAGTGTAAATAAAACTGCCTCGTATAGAACAAGAGTTTGCGGATCAGGGATGTCGTTTTCTATAAGGTAGCTGGCAGGTTCCCAATGGTAGCTGAAATTACCCGATCCTCCACTTCCTGCTCCGTTAAGTGTTGTTGATGTTCCTTCGTTGATGGTTTGATCTGCTCCGGCATCTGCATGCGGTTTTGCGTTGACATGGATGGTGATCTGGTCATTAACCGTTGTAAAACCGTCATACACTTCTACAAAATAAGTTGTTGTAATATTGGGATAATCAGATGGGTTTTGTTCGTTTGAGGTAAACCCGACCGGATCCGAGGTCCAACTGTAAGTATATTCACCCGAGCCACCATCAGGATAAGCATACAAATTAACAAGTTCACCGTTACAAATCTCAGTTGCACTTGCATCTACCGTGATACCCAGCGGCCCCCCAACTACATTAACCCAAACATTGTCAACGCCCAAACAGGTTGATATTGTATCCTCAACCGAGAGTATAAATTCGGTACTGGCAGTAAGGTTCACTGTTGTTGGGTTTTGAATATCCGGATCATCAAGCAGATCAGCGGGTTCCCAATGGTAGGAAAACTCTCCTGAACCACCCGAAGCACTACCATCCAGTGTGGTTGATCCACCATAAGCAATGTCAATATCTTCTCCTGCGTCGGCATCGGGCGAATCGAGATCTATGGTGAAATCATACACTTCTGCTACTGCATAATTGTTACAGGCATCAGAAATAAAACTGAGGAATTTAATTTCGAGGGTATAATCACCACTCTGGTAAATAGCCGGTGTAAAATACAGGGTGTATTCACGCTCATTATTGCCACCGAGTGCACAGGTTTCGCCATAAATACTATCGAGTTCATATGGGCCACCCGGGCCATCGAGTATAAAATCGCTTGCCGAAACCGAGCTGCACTTAACATTCTCATTAAAACTAAAAAACAACTCATTGGTTCCGCAGTCGGTGATCTGGTCGCCTCCAATATATTCGATGTATGGCTTCTGATCATCAAAAATAGAAGCTGTTGAAGTAGAAAAGTCAAGTGTATATCCGCCAGGCGTTTGTGTCCAGTCGCTGACCACCAGCACATAGGTTTCACCTTCATAAACAGGCAGGTCAATATTCCACTTGTTGGTATACCCACCGTTATTACAATCGGAATTTCCGCCATTCAATGTACTAATCCCGGTTGTTCCCTGGTACCCTGCGCCTCCTGCGGCATTACAGCTCGACATGATCAGGTTAGCACCTGACCAGATGTCTTCACAATGGTGATCAGAAAGGTTAAATACGGCCCAGTCGTAATCATCACTATTAACCTGTGGGGTGATCTGAAACTTTAAATCACCCGATGATATTACCGTAAATACATACCATCGGCTGTTTTTTTCCCCGTCCATGCAGTGGTTTGACGGACAACCATTACCACCATAAGGTATCTCAAAATAATTGCCATAACCCGAGGCGGTATTGTCTTCCTGATATATAAAATCGCATACAGGGATTGCCCCCCGGCAGTCCTGTGTTGTTGGCTCCTGTGCTAATATAATAGACGGTACGCCTAACAGCATCATTAAGTAAAAAGGCAACAAAATTAAAACTGGAAAACGATATTTATTCTTCATACTACACCTCCTCACCGATCAATGGTAAACCGCAAAGTTAACCGAAATAAGAAAAAATAAAAAACAATGCCGGGTTTCGTTCAGAAACAGGGACTGATGAACCCGCTTAACTGAAATCTTAATTTATCTTTGGCATCTATAAAATATCATTTAATATGAAGTATTTGCTTACACTGGTTTTTCTGCTAAACGGAATAGTTGCATTCAGCCAAAACACCATAAATGGCACGATCTCAGGTCTCCCGAACGAAGATGTTTACCTGTTACGTGTTGTAGGCGACAACCAAAAAATTGTTGATACCGCATTTGCAGATATGACCGGGTCGTTTGAAATGGAGCTTCAAAGAGACTTTCCAACAGGTTTGTATGCAATTGTTAGTGGAAAAGGAAATATCATAGAACTTATCTTCAACAACGAAAATATCCGGTTTGTTACCGGCGGCAACACACCTGATGCACAGGTGCAGATTATCGAATCAATCGAAAACCTGATCTATTACGATTATCTTTCCATCAAAGGCACAAACCTTTACAAACTTGACCTGCTTGAACCGGTTTTACAATACTACCCAAAGGATGATGACTTTTATATTGAGACAGTTGTAAAAGTCAGACACTTGCAAAAACAGTTGATTGAACGCGCAAATCAGCTTGTAGCTGAAAACCCAAACACATTGGCTTCACATTTTATCCGTGCTGATAAACCGGTATTTGCCGAACCTGAAATCGATCCGGATTTAAAAAAACAATATATCATTCAGCATTATTTCGATGAAATTGATTTTACCGACTCCCTGCTGATGCGAAGTAATATCCTTACCTCCAGGATTGTAAAATACCTCAGCCTGTACCAGGAACAGGGATTGACACAGGAAGAATTGGAAGGCCGCTTATTAGTTGCTGTTGATACCGTTCTGGAAAAAGCATTTGTTGACCAGAAGATGTATGAACATATCATTAATTTTTTGATCGGGGGGTTTGAAGCCATTGGATTTGAACGCGGCCTGGAACACATCGCCAACCAGAATATGCTGAACGAACTTTGCGTGAATACCGAGCGCAAAGCCGAACTTGAAAACAAAATGGAATTGATTAAAAAACTTGCCATAGGTCAACCGGCACCCGATTTTGAAGCAAATGATTTAAACGGAAACCAGGTTAAATTGAGCAATATCTCCGCTAAAAAAATGATCTTGTTTTTCTGGGCAAGCTGGTGCCCGCATTGCGAAAATATGCTGCCTGAATTATTAAAAATGTATGATGCAGAGAACACCGGAAATATACAGATTGTTGCAATTAGCATAGACGAATCTGATGAAGACCTGAAAAAATTAATTGCTGAAAATAAGCTTGACTGGATCAATATTGCTGAGTTGAAAGGTTGGGACGGGCCAATTGTTGAGGAATATGGCATTGTTGCCACACCTACCCTATTTGTGCTGGATGAAAACAAGGTAATTATTGCCAAGCCCGGGAATATTAAAGAGTTAAAGAAATCCTTAAAATAGATAATAATAGGATGGTGCAAGCGTTTAAATAATAACCAAACAAACCCAACACATCATGAAATATTCACTGCTAGGATTCATACTTACCTTACACATCAGCATGTTTTCCCAATCATGGGATAATACTTATACAAATGTGATTACCACAGCAGTACCTTTTATGAATATGAGTACCAACGCCAGGTTGGGTGGGTTTGGCGAAATTGGGACAGTTTCATCACCCTTTTACCAGGATGCCGGCATTTACCAGAACCCGGCACTACTCTCTAAAAATGCCCGTTATGCGGGGGGTAATTTGTCCTATTCACCCTTTTTACCAAAAATTTCAGATAATCCTTACCTTTCAGAATTAAATGGTTTCTATTCAATTAACTCATCAAATACCATAGCCTATAATTTTAAATTGTTCAATTTAGGTGATGTATTATTTACTGATGAAAATGGAACATCAATCGGGCATTTCAAAGGTATTGAATACTTCCATCAATTTACCTATACACATTCTTTTAAAAATGGGATTTCTATCGGTGGGGGCTTCAAGTATATAAGAAGCGATTTTGGGATAGAGCAAATTGCAGGCGTTAAAGTTAAACCTGGAAATGCTATCGCTTTTGACATTGGATTCAACTATGGGAAAGGATTTGAACTTGCCAAGTTTTTTATATTCAACTTTAATGTGGGCGCTAATATCAATAATTTTGGTTCTAAAATTAAATATGTTGATGATAAGGATGAAAAAGGGGATTTTCTACCAACTACATTACGCTTTGGAATACTTATCAATCCTGAGTTCAAGTTGCCGAAAGGTTTTACAATAGGTATTGATCTTGCCTACCAGACTGAGAAGTTACTTGTTCCCACACCACCAATATATACGGAGGATTCAGATGGAAATCGTGTGATTGAAAAAGGTATGGATCCTGACATTTCTCCGTTTCGCGCTTTATACCAATCGTTTTATGATGCGCCATACGGTTTTGAAGAAGAGTTGAACGAAATAATACACAAGTTTGCTGCTGAGTTAAGAATTGATTATCAGCGCAAAGTTTACATAGCAGGACGTATTGGTAAATTCATTGAACATGAAACCAAAGGAGGGAGAAATTACCTGACATGGGGAGCTGGTATTGGCGTATACGGATTTATCCTTGATTACAAAAAGATTAAATTCGATAACAGTTTTATTGACGATACCTGGGCACTTACATTTGGTTTCCGAACAACAATTTCAAATCCGGCATTCAGGTTTTAAGTCAGTAG